>CAYTJI010000107.1:0-6314 GCA_964438065.1 uncultured Desulfobacteraceae bacterium
GCACCGTCTGGAAATTTTTCCACATAGGCCATCAGCTCCCGAAAGGCCTCTGTGAATGGGGATTCCATCAGCGGCACGAGTGGGTTGACCCATGTAAAGCCGGGATTTTCTGCCCATTCAGTACATGTCTCCGGGTCAGGACCCCAGAACACGCGGCTCATGAAGTCTAGACATTCCAGCAGAGCATCTCCTTTTTTGAAAACAGCCGTCATGTTTCTCATGGCACATCCTTTCCCTGTTTATTTCAATTCGTCGGATCGGGTCGGCCGGCTGGTTTTGCTTACTGTTCAGAACATGGGCTGATGAGCCGGGGACTGGTATTCTGTTCCGGGATCCTGGAAATTGTTGCAAAAAAGGTCTCCGGCTGTCAAGCTCAGATGGTGGCAGCCCGTGGTGAGTTTCCGCTTGCGTCTGCGCGTTCAGATATCTGTTGACTTGCCGGGGCAAAAAGTTTAGCCTCTCTGCCGTTTTGGAATGTGACACGGGTATGGTGACGTACATTATCTTTCCTGCAAAAATAAATAGTTGAAAGAATGGAGGCGTTATGAATATCAAAAAAATTGTATTGCCTGAGTCAGAGATCCCACGTCAGTGGTACAATATCATGCCGGATATGCCGGATCCCATGGAACCGCCACTGCATCCGGGCACGGGTGAGCCGGTCGGTCCCGAGGATCTGTCCCCGATTTTTCCCATGCCCTTGATTGAACAGGAAGTCAGTCAGGAAAGATTCATTGATATTCCGGATGAGATACTGGAAAAATATCTGATCTGGCGGCCTACGCCGCTTTACCGGGCCCGTAATCTGGAGAAACATCTCGGCACACCGGCCAGGATCTATTTCAAGAACGAAGGTGTCAGTCCTGCCGGAAGCCACAAGCCCAACACAGCCATGGCGCAGGCCTATTACAACAAAATCTCCGGTACCAAACGGATCTGTACGGAGACCGGTGCCGGGCAGTGGGGAAGCGCCTTGTCATTCTGCTGTTCTCTGTTCGGTATTGAATGTAAGGTGTACATGGTGAGAGTCAGTTATGATCAGAAGCCTTATCGACGCATCATGATGGAGACCTGGGGCGGGACCTGTGTGGCAAGCCCCAGCACGGAAACGGAGTCGGGCCGGAGCATATTGGAACAGAACCCGGATTCCCCGGGCAGTCTCGGTATCGCGATCAGTGAGGCTATTGAGGATGCTGTGACCAATGAAGGCAGCAAGTATTCCCTCGGCAGCGTTCTGAACCATGTGATGCTTCACCAGACCATCAACGGATTGGAATGTCAGAAACAGATGGCCATCGCCGGTGAATACCCGGATGTGATTATCGGATGCGCGGGCGGAGGCAGCAATTTCGCGGGAAACTGCCTGCCTTTCGTCCGGGATAAGATCAACGGCAAGGAAATAGATATCATTGCGGTTGAACCTGCTTCGTGTCCGACCATGACGCAGGGGCCTTTTGCCTATGACTTTGGAGACACGGTGCAGAAGACGCCGCTTCTGCCCATGCATACCCTTGGGCGGAATTTCGTCCCTGAGCCCATTCACGCAGGGGGTCTCAGGTATCACGGCATGGCGCCGATTATCTCTCAGCTCATCCTGAGTCGCCTGATCCGTCCGGTGGCGATTCACCAGCTGGAGACCTTTGAGGCAGGCATCACATTTGCCAGGACCGAAGGCTTTATCAGCGCGCCCGAGACAAATCATGCCATAGCGGTTACGATCCAGGAAGCACTCAAAGCAAAGGAAGAGGGCAAGGAAAAAGTGATTCTGTTCAACTGGAGCGGTCACGGCCTGGTTGACATGGCCGCATATCAGTCCTTTCTTTCGGGAAAGCTTTCCGATCATGCCCTGCCGAAAGAAGAAATCGAGAGGGCTTTGGAAGATATCAAACCGCTTCCAAAGCCGAGGCAGTACACCGGCTGATAATGTTTGCGTAAAACCAGATAATGCCGGGGATGCTTGTACGACCCCGGCATTATCTCCGGAAGAGATTCATGGGAACAGAATACCTTCCCCCCGGGGATGATTACACGATCCGTTGCCCTAGGCTGGGACAACAGATATCATTTTCATATTGCAGAACCGAGAATCGGGGACTGCCCTGTTTCAAGACCCTCGACTGCTGGTACAGCCATTTTCATGTGGAGGCATTTCTGAAAGAGGCGCTTACCCCCGAGGAATGGGAAAAGGCCTTTTCCTCACCGCCGAAACCCAAACTCCTTTCCCTGGTGGAACTGATTGAACAGGCAAAAAAGACAAATCAACGAAAAGCGTGAGATCCCTTGAAGGCGAATAACCCCGGACCGTTCTCAGACAAGGTAGCCGCTATTCTGCTGGCTGCAGGCGTGTCCAGCCGCATGGGCAGGACAAAACAGCTGCTCCCTGCGGGTCGGGGGATTCTTCTCGAATGTGTGCTCGGCGCCTCGCTAGAGTCTGATCTTGCCGGCGTTGTTCTTGTGCTGGGTCATCAGGCGGATCGGATTCGTTCGGCCTTGGGGCGGTACCTGGCACATCCGAAGCTTGAAGTCGTCACAAACAGGCAGTATGAAACCGGTATGAGTTCGTCGATCACCACGGGTCTGGCAATGGTAGACCGTGACTACGACCACGTGATGATCCTGCTGGGGGATATTCCGTCGAACTCATTAATCACCTGCGGAGGAGTTACCTGCGCTCGGAACAACCTATCGGGGCCGTAAAAAGCGGTCAGAAATGGTCGCACCCGGTGATGTTCCGTCGCGATCTATACGCTGAGCTGTATCGGCTGCAGGGGGATTCGGGCGGGAGACAGCTTCTGGACAGATACAACAGGCATGTCTGCCTCGTCGATCCGGTGGGTTTGTACAGCGACAAAGACATCGATACTCCGGAAGATTATGCCCGGTTTCTGAGCGGGGAGTGGGATCCGGAGCCTGACGGCAGTGTAACGGCCGGAAAAGACCTGTCGCATCAATGGATTTCGTAAACCTTTTCCCCCGTAAGGGTTTCGATCTCTTGAATGAGCTGCCGACACGGCAGAACGCTGAAGCGATCACTCGCCGCAATGGCCATCCGTTCTCCGTTTGACCCCCTTACCTGGAAGAACAATCGGCATTTGCCCGGAAATTTGAAAGTAATATTCCGTAAATCCTCCAGGAGTTCCCTGGATATTTTCTCCTGACAAAGACGGAGTTCAATGGCCTTCACCGAATTCTGTCTGACGGTGTTTAATGTGATGATCTCCTGAGCAATAATTTTTGCGGTATTGTCCCCGATTTCCGCACTTCCGCTGATCAGAAGAGGATCATCGTTTTTAAGCAGAGGGGATATTTTGCTGAACAGTTCAGGAAATATAACCACCTCTGTGGAACCGGTCAGGTCTTCCACCCGGATGACGGCCATCTTATCGCCCCGTTTCGTGCGTTTGAGCTTAAGTTCTTCCACAACGCATGCTATTTTTACCTGACTCTTGTCTTTCTGATTAATCAGTTCCTGGATAACACAGGTGCCGACCTGTTTTATTTCATTGCTGAAGTCGGCCAGTGGATGGCCTGTGATGTAAAACCCGAGGGCTTCCTTTTCCATCCTGAGCCTTTTTTTCTCGTCCCATTCATCCATCTCCGGAAATTCAAAGAGCCCTGCGGCGACAGTGTTGGTCGCATTCAGGTTTCCGAACATGTTGAGCTGATTCGGGTCGTGGTTGGTGCCTGAAAATTTAAGCACATCGTCCAGTGCGGCAAACAGTCTGGACCTGTACAGGCCGGTGGAATCAAAGGCCCCGCACTGGATCAGGCTTTCAAGTACCCTGCGGTTGACTTTGCTGCCCACAACACGGGTACAGAATTCCACGAGATCGTGAAAGGGTCCGTGCTTTTCCCTTTCTTCGATCATTGATTCCACTGCCTTAAGTCCCACATTCTTGACGGCGGCAAGACCGAAGCGGATTTTATCTCCGGAAACAGAAAAATCAGCCTGGCTCTCGTTAATATCCGGAGGAAGAATTTCAATGCCCATTTCCCGGCATTCGGCAATATTTTTGATGGTCTTGTCCTGATTGCCCATATCCTGTGTCAGGAGGGCGGCCATGAACGGAACCGGGTAATGGGCCTTCAGGTATGCGGTTTGATAGGCGATCAGTGCATAGGCGGCGGAATGGGATTTGTTGAAACCGTATCCTCCGAATTTTTCGATCAGAGCAAAAAGCTTTTCAGCCATTTTCGGAGCGACGCCGTTTTCAGCCGCGCCGTCAACGAATCTGGCTTTGTGCCCGGCCAGGACCTCGGGTTTTTTCTTCCCCACCGCTTTTCTCAGTTCGTCGGCTTCGGCAAGGCTGTAGTTGGCCAGCACCTGGGCGATTTTCATGACCTGTTCCTGATACAAAATCACCCCGTAGGTCTCTTTCAGGATCGGCTCGAGCTGAGGAAGAAAATATTTGATTTTTCCTTTTCCGTGTTTTCCGTTGATGAAATCCTCAACCATGTTGCTTCCCAGCGGGCCCGGTCTGTACAGGGCCACCAGCGCCACCAGATCCTCAAATGTCTCCGGCCTCAGTTTTCTCAGCAGCTCCTTCATGCCGGAACTCTCCAGCTGGAATACACCGGTGGTTTTTCCTTCGCTTATGAGCTGATAGGTGGCACGGTCATCCAGGGGAAGCCTTTCGATATCCATTCGGCTTCCTGTAGTCTTTTCGACCAGGTCGAGGGCGTTTTTAATAACAGTGAGCGTTTTCAAACCCAAGAAGTCAAATTTTATCAGACCGAGCTGCTCGATCCGGTCCATGGTGAACTGGGTCATGATTTCGTCTCTGGAACCTTTGAACAGCGGGAGATATTCTACCAGAGGGCGGTCAGCGATAACTACGCCGCAGGCATGCGTTGACGCATGCCGTGCGAGCCCTTCGAGTGCGCGAGAGATCTTCAGCAATTTCTTTTGCACGCCCTCTTTTTCCTCAAGCTTTTTCAGCTCCGGTTCTTCAGAGATCGCCCTGTCCAGTTTGACACCGGGTCCTTCCGGGACCAGCTTGGCAATGCGGTCCACTTCATTCAGGGGAATATTCAGGCTGCGGCCGACATCTCTGATGGCGCCTCTGGCCTTCATACTGCCGAAGGTGATGATTTGACCCACATTTTCAGCCCCGTACTTATGGGCTACATACCGGATGACTTCGTCCCGGCCCTTGATGCAGAAGTCGATATCAATATCCGGCATGCTGATTCGGCCCGGGTTCAGGAATCTTTCAAACAGCAGACCGTATTTGATGGGATCTATGTTGGTGATCCTGAGTGAGTAGGCGACGAGAGATCCTGCAGCAGACCCGCGTCCGGGCCCCACAGGGATATCATGATTCCTGGCGTATTCAATGAAATCCGCGACAATCAGGAAATAGCCTGAAAAGCCCATGTTGTGGATGACCGTTAATTCATATTCAAGCCTTTTCCGGTATTCCTCGGACGTCTCGTTTGACAAAGGGCCTTCCGTCTCTTCTTTTTCCGCCATCCGTTGTTTGAATCCCTGGTGGACTTTTTCCGTCAACATGTCATCCAGGCTCCGGCCCCCGGGAACCTGGAATACGGGATATTTGTATTGACCGAATTCCATTTCATAATTGCATCGGTCCGCCACTCCTACCGTGTTGGCGATGGCGTCCTCAAAACCGGGCAGGGCCTGTGCCATCTCTGAACGGGATTTGAAATAGAATTCATCCGTTGAAAACCGGAGACGCTTCTCATCATCTATGTTCTTGCCCGTCTGAATACACAGAAGGATGTCATGGGCCTCGGCATCATCCCGATCCAGGTAGTGACAGTCGTTTGTGGCGACCAGGGGGATGGACAGGTCTTTCGACAGCTCACGGAGTGCTTCATTCAGCTGAATCTGTTCCGGCAGATTGTTCGCCTGTACTTCAAGGTAAAACCGGTCATGATCAAAAATGGCAGTCATCTGACGCGCCATTTCCCTGGCTTTTTCCATGTTCCCGGAACCGATGCAATAAGGAATGATCCCTTTCATGCAGGCGGAAAGGGCGATAAGGCCGGCATTGTACTCCTTCAACAGTGCCATATCCACGCGCGGATGATAATAGAATCCTTCCAGATGCCCCAGTGTGACCAGTTTGCTCAGATTCCTGTATCCTTCACTGTTCATTACCAGAAGAACAAGGTGGTAGGCATTGGGACTCCCGTCACGCGAGGGGGAGCGGTCTCTGCGGTCGCCCGGAGCAACGTAGAGTTCGGATCCGATGATTGGTTTGAGGCCGGCCTTCACGGCCTGGTCGTAGAACTCCACGGCTCCAAACATGTTTCCGTGGTCCGTGATGGCTACGGCCGGCATTCCAAGT
>CAYTJI010000108.1:0-6310 GCA_964438065.1 uncultured Desulfobacteraceae bacterium
GACTTGAAGTATCGTCGTACGTCTGCGCCCTTGCCGCCTTGCAACTTCGGCAAACGCGACGCTTGCAGGATTTAGGTGAAAATACAAATTCCGGCGACTGCTTTTTCCATCCTTCTGCAGAACATGGCTTTTGCCGGGCCTTTTCATATGATTGAGGATGCGAAAGTCCGTGTCGTTTTCGAGCCCCGTCTATCCGCGGCGGCCGGAGAAATAACGGATATTTTTCCCCAAATAAAATCCGACCTCGAAAGCACTGTGGGCTTGAATAACTACAGGAATGTATGGGATATTTCGACGATCAAGTTTTGAGTCTGGCACCCAGTTGGTACAGAAGTGGGCGTTTTTCAATGGTCTCCTGGTTATGGGAACACTCTTAACCCACAAGTTCATGTGAGGGGCCACGCAGATATTGGGCAAAAACACTGCTAAGGAGCAACATAATGGCATATCCCACCTTGTTTTCACCCATAACCATCAATGGTATGGAACTTCAAAATCGGATTGTTATGACGGCCATGCATCTCGGATACACACCGGACGGTGAGGTAACCGACAGGCTCACAACTTTCTATGCCCTGCGCGCCAAAGGCGGGGCAGGCATGATCATTGTCGGCGGATGCCGGTTTGACGATTACGGCGGCATGACGAGCATGATCAGTCTCCATGACGACAGGTTCATCCCAGGTCTGCGAAAACTGACAGCCGGAGTAAAAAAGTACGGCACGAAGATCGCTGCCCAGCTTTACCACGCCGGCCGCTATGCGCATTCATCCACAATCGGCGGACGGACACCGATCTCCGCATCGGCGGTGCGCTCCAAATTGACGGGAGAAACCCCCAGGGCCCTTGAGACCCATGAAATACCGGTTGTCCAGGAACAATTCGCGCAGGCGGCAGTGCGCGCCTTAAAATGCGGCTTCGACGCCGTGGAGATATTGGGAAGCGCCGGGTATCTCATCAGCCAGTTCCTTTCTCCCCTGACCAACCATCGCGAGGATGCCTATGGCGGATCATTGGAAAACCGGATGCGGTTCGGCCTTGAAGTCACAGAAAAGGTCCGAAAAGCCGTCGGCCCCGGCTTTCCGGTTTTCATGCGGATTGCAGGAAATGATTTCATGGCTGGGGGGAACACCAACGCCGAGGCCCGGATATTTGCTGCAGAACTGGAGACGGCCGGTGTGGATAGCCTCAACGTCACCGGCGGCTGGCACGAAACACGTATCCCGCAACTGACCATGTTTGTCCCGCCCATGGCCTACACCTATCTGGCCAGGGGCATAAAATCGGCTGTTTCAATCCCGGTCCTTGCCAGCAATCGGATCAATGACCCATGGCAGGGCGAAGAAATCCTGCGCAGGGGAGAGGCGGATCTGGTGACCATGGCCAGGGCCCTGATTGTTGATCCGGACTTACCCGTCAAAGCCCGGGCGGGAAATCCAGACCGGATCTACCACTGCGTGGCCTGCAACCAGGGCTGCTTTGACAATATTTTCCAGTCATTGCCGGTCACGTGCCTGGTGAATCCCCGTGCCGGGAGAGAATCGGAGCTTGCGGTGCTTCCGGTACGAAAACCGAAAAAAGTACTGGTTATCGGTGGCGGCCCGGCCGGGATGAAGGCTGCCTGCACCCTGGCGGAACGGGGACACCGGGTGCAGCTCATTGAGAAACAGGACGCCCTCGGCGGCCAGCTGCTCCTTAATCGGCACATCCCGGGAAGAAAGGATCTGCTCACGGTGGTTGACGACCTGAGTCGTCATTTAGCGCAACTGAATGTGGAAATCCTAATTGGCACGGAGGTAGAAATCTCACACGTGCGTGACTTGTCGCCGGACGCGGTCGTGATTGCCACCGGCGCCAGGCCGGTACGGCCGGACCTCCCCGGGGTTGATCAACCCCATGTGGTCCAGTCCTGGGATATCCTTTCCGGAAAGGCCTCACCCGGAAAACAGGTGGTCATTATCGGCGGGAATGCGGTTGGTCTTGAAACCGCCCTGTATCTGGCCGACCAGGGGACTCTCTCACCGCAAGTGCTACACTTCCTGATGGTGAACCGGGCCGAATCGGTCGAAACCCTGATGCAGTTACTGGATTCCGGCGACCACATAGTGACCGTGGTTGAAATGACGCGAAAACTGGGCAAGGATATTGGTTCTTCCACCCGGTGGACAATACGGGCCGAACTCGCCCGTCTGGGGGTAAACTTGTTGACCGGCACAAAGGCCGTTGAGATCACCGACACGGGGCTCCACATTCAGAAAGGGGATAAAACCGACTTTATCCCCGCCCATACAATTGTTCTCGCGGCCGGTTCAACATCACAGAACGCCCTTGTCCGTGAAATCGAGCCTCTGGTTCCAGAGCTCTATACAGTCGGAGACGCGAAAAAGCCAAGGCATGCGCTGGATGCGATTCGGGAGGGATTCCTTGCCGGACTGAAAATTTAGCATTTACACCCTTACCCCGCCAGGTTTCAGGCACGGGTCCATAAAGGGCCATGGGCGTGCCTGTCCTGTGAAACGCGAAAACATTATCACATGCTCACCTTCGGAGATCTGAAACTGAAAAACGGTCTTATTATGGCCCCCATGTCCGGCATAACGAATCTGCCTTTTCGGCGGATCGTCAAAAGGATGGGGGCAGGACTGGTCACGACCGAGATGATCAGCGCCATGGGCCTTGTTCTGGGAAAGAAAAAAACACAGGACTATCTGCTGAGCACTCCCGATGAAAGGCCCCTTGCCGTCCAGCTTTTCGGTTCCGGACCCGAGGTGCTGGCCGAGGCGGCTGAAATCGCGGTAGAGGCGGGCGCCGATCTCATCGACCTGAACATGGGGTGCCCGGCCAGGAAGGTGGTCAAGACCGGGGCCGGCGGCGCCCTTCTCCGGGAACCTCGAAAGATAAAAGAAATCGTCACGCTTGTACGAAAACACTGTTCGGTTCCGCTGACCATAAAAATAAGATCCGGCTGGTCGCCAACCCTGAATACGGGCGAAGAGGCAGCGCTTGTTGCTGCAGACAGCGGGGTTGACGCCGTAACGGTCCATCCCCGGTTTGTCAGCCAGGGATTCTCCGGACACGCAGACTGGCAGGTGATCGCCAGGATCAAGGAGCAGTTGAAGATTCCCGTAATTGGTAACGGGGATGTTTTCCGACCGGCCCTGGCCGGCAAGCTTAAAGATCAAACCGGGTGTGACGGGGTGATGATCGGCCGGGCCGCTGTTGGAAATCCATGGATATTCCGCCAGATACTGGCACTGGAAAAAGGAGTCGTGGCCCTCCCCCCGTCGCTGGACGAACGCAGGGCCATAATCCGGGAACATTTTCATCTGTTAACCCTTCTGATGGGAGAATCCCGTGCGGCAAAGAAAATGAGAGGACTGCTCCTGTCCTACACCAAAGGCCTCCCGAACAGCCGATCTTTTCGCGGCGCGTTTACCGGTATTCTCAACTCCGAGAGTCTTGTCGCGGCCCTGGACCGATACTTTGCTACACTTGAAATCCCATTGCATGCGGAGAAAACAGAACCTTGAAAGTCAAACTGGCAAGAACCGCCGGATTCTGCATGGGCGTGCGGCGGGCCATGGCCCTTGCACTTACCGAGGCCAACAGCGGTAAGAGACCGTTGTTCACCTTCGGCCCGCTGATCCATAATAAACAGGTCCTTGACCTGCTTTCGTCCAAAGGTGTCACCCCGGTAAACGACCTGAAGGACCTTACAACAGGAACGATAATCATTCGCGCCCATGGCATCCCGCCGCAAACACGCCAGGCTATTAAAAAAAGCAACCTGGATATTGTCGACGCTACTTGTCCCCGGGTGGCCCATGTTCAGGCGATTATCCGGTATCACACCCAGAAGGGCGCTACAGCGATCATTGTTGGAAACAAAAACCATGCCGAGGTTATCGGCCTCGTGGGATACAGCAAAACACCTGCCCATGTTATACAGAGCGTTGAGGATGTCTCTGCCTTGCCTGAACTTGACCAGGTGTTCGTTGTTTCCCAGACCACTCAGAATGAACTGAATTACCGAAAGGTTGTGGATGCGCTCAGAAAGCGCTACCCGGATATTCAGGTTTTCCACACGATCTGTGAGGCGACCTCGCATCGGCAACAGGAAGTCCGGGGATTTGCCGGCCAGGTGGATGCAGTGGTTGTGGTGGGCGGATTCCACAGTGGAAACACCTTGCGGCTTGCACAGGTATCTGAAGAAGCCGGATTAACGACTTTTCATGTTGAAACCGCAAGAGATCTGGACAGAGAAAAACTCTCGGGCATGAAAGTAGTCGGTGTTACCGCAGGCGCGTCCACTCCCAACTGGATGATCAAAAATGTGGTCAGTGAGATCGAAGGGATCAAGGGCAAGAAAGAGCCGGCCCTGACCCACTGGACAAAGAAATCTCTCAAATTGCTGTTGGCCAATAATGCCATAGCAGCAGCCGGGGCTTTTTTTCTCGCATACGCCGCGGCTGTGCTTTCACAACGGCCCATGGATTTTGTGTTTCCGTTTCTGGCTTTCTTGTACGTTTATGCCATGCATGTCCTGAATCGGTTTTTAGACCGGGGTGCCAGCGCCTACAACGACCCGGAGCGGGCGGCTTTTCTTCAGAAACACCGATCCTTCCTGATAGTCACCGGAATCGGGGCGATTATCTCCGGTCTTGCCTTGTCCTGTTTCGTCGGAACATCCACCTTTTTGGCCTTGTGTGCTTTCAATGTCCTGGGAATCGCCTACAGTCTGCCGCTTGTTCCTGAAAGGATCCGAAACAGACATGCCTATTACAAAATCAAGGACATCCCAGGTTCCAGAAGTCTCTCCGAGGCGCTTGCATGGGTTGCCGTTATTGTCATTCTCCCTTTGCTTGAATCATTTTCGGGAAGCCCGCAGGCAGCAATCATTTCAGCTATAACCGTGTTTTCAATGAGTTATACAAGAGCGATCCTATTTGATTTTTTCCAGGCACAGGGAGATGTGATTGTGGGCACAGAGACATTGCCGATTACTCTCGGGGAAAGAAAAACGCTGATTCTCATACGATTCCTCATTTTTTTGACCGCATGCCTTCTCGTCTCAAGCCCTCTGCTGGGCTTGACGAGCTCCTTTGCGTTTCTCATGCTGCTGCCTCTGATGAGCCTGTCTCTCTGCATCCTGGCCTATGCAAAAAACTGGCTTTATCCGGGACCACGCCTGGAACTTCTGACGGAGGGCAACTTTTTTCTGGCCGGTTTCCTTGCCATCATCTGGCGGTATCTGGGATGAGCCGGATCAGCGTCATAATCCCGACTTACAACCGGGCTGCCAGGGTGGTCCGGGCAATCTCTTCGGTCCTGGCACAGACCTTTACGGACTTTGAGGTCATTGTGGTTGATGACGGTTCCTCGGATAGCACCCCTCAGGCCATTGCCCGTTTTGAAGGATCCATTAAATGTCTGATGCACACGGAAAATCTCGGGGTCTCGGCAGCAAGAAACACGGGTATCAGACACTCAAGCGCACCATATATCGCGTTTCTTGATTCCGATGACCGGTGGCTTCCCCGGAAGCTGGAAACCCAAATGCTTTTTTTTGAGAAGCGTAAAGATGCCGTGATCTGCCAGACGGAAGAGATCTGGTTTCGCCATGGACGCAGAGTCAATCCCGCAAACAAGCATCTCAAACCTGCCGGGGACATTTTTGAACGCTCTCTCAAGCTATGTTTGGTCAGTCCTTCTGCGGTGATGGTCAGACGATCTTTGCTGGACGAGATCGGTCTGTTCAACGAAAATTTGCCGGTCTGCGAAGATTATGATCTGTGGCTCAGAATTTCATGCCGATATCCCGTGCATCTCATTACCGAACCACTGGTGATCAAAGAAGGTGGACATGAAGACCAGCTATCGTCAAGGTACTGGGGCATGGACCGGTTCCGAATTCATTCGATTGCGGCATTGATGAGAAGCGGCCACCTGGACGAAAGACAACTGGCGCTGGCGCAGGATGAACTGGGAAACAAATGCCGCATCTATGCAAACGGCTGTCTGAAAAGAGGGAAATGGAAGGAGGCTGTCACATATTTTCATCTACCTGAAATTATAAGAGATTTATGCAATCCATCCGGAGACGGAAAAGGAAGGCAAAAGATGAAATACCTGGATCTGGATTGATCCTTCTCAAATCATCCTCTAAATATTCAGCCTAAATCCTGCAAGCGTCGCGTTTGCCGAAGACCTGCCTGCAGCAGGCAGGTGCAAGGCGGCAAGGGCGCAGACGTACGCCGATACTTCAAGTCCTTGCCAACGCCGTCCCGCCTCCAGGCGGGATAAACCCGGC
>CAYTJI010000109.1:0-6291 GCA_964438065.1 uncultured Desulfobacteraceae bacterium
TAACTGGTGCATGGTGCAGGCCGGTGAGGAGAGAACCGATTCGGCCATGGCCCGGCAGGAGGGAATCGCCGCTTCAAGCGATTCAAGCATAGCCACCGGTATGGATGTGCCCATGAGAGCGATAAAACGCACCGCCGACAGATCATGTGCGGCCGGGTCCCCTTTCAGGATCATCCCTCCAAGAGGCGGAACTGTATGGGTCCAGGTGACACGATATTTTTCAAAACAGTCCACAATGGCAACCGGTTTCCATTTCTGGGTGACCACATAGGAACATCCGGAAATCAGACACAGGTTCACGACAACGGGCCCGGAGATATGGCTGAAAGGCAGCAGAGAGATACCCCGGTCGTCCGGGTCCATGCCCAGAACATCGATAATATCGGCCGCGAAAAAGTCCAGTTGCCCGAAGGTCATGGGGATGCATTTAATGGCCCCGGTGGTGCCGGATGAAAACAGGTAAACGGCATGATCCCTGTCCAGGTCGACATCTGCGATGGAGACAGGCCCTGTGCCTTGATCAAGGAATTGCTCGTAGGGCACGAAGCCATCCCGTCTGCCATGGACAAGGAGACGGACAAGATGGTCGGGGATCGCCGTCTCAACGTCTTTCGCATTTGCCCCGTGGGCGACAATGATTCTGGTGTGGGTATGTAACAGGGTGTTGGCCAGCTCCTCTCCCTGAAAACGAATATCCAGGGGCTGAAAAATGGCGCCAAGGGCCCCGGCCGCCAGATATACCTCTGCTAATTCAACACAGTTGGGCAGAAGCACGGCGATCACGTCTCCCTTGCCAATGCCCTGCTTTGCAAGCGCATGGGCAAGTTTTTCCGTCCGTTCCAGGAGGGCCGCAAAAGAGATCTCTGTTCCCCGGTCCGTGATGAACAGGGTCCTGTCCGACCATTTTTCGGCTGCTTTCCGGAGCTCTGCAAAAGGGATCATCAGTATTTTCCTCTTATCTGTCGGTACGTTAAAGAAGTCTGAATACGGAATATCGGCGGGATCATCAACCTTTGAAAGGTTCTACGGGAACCTCAGCCCAGAGTTTAAAAGTCCTGACCAGTACGGGATACCATCGGCTCATCTTTGCAAAATCCCCCGCGGTCTCCACTTTTCCCTGTGTAGAGGCCACAAAAGGGTCGATTTGACGGTTGAAGACCTTTCTCAGGATGTCCTCCCTGCCGCTGATGCGGAAATCGGCATTTTCACTGTGATCCATTTTAACGATCTTCCCCCTGTCGTAATAAAAACAGACCGTGTGGCCGGTATCCGCGTTTTTCACCGCCAGACTGCAGGTCATATCATGCTGTCTGCCCAGTTCCCGGACTTCCGTGTCCTGGTTTACCATCTGTTTCAGCCGCTCACAGTGTTCCCTGGAAAGGAGCCTGTATTTTTTCCCTGAAGCCGGTCTCCTGTCCTGCGAGGGATCAGGTCCGCCCCGCTTTTCCAAAGGAGAGATCAAGGCCGCCTTTACGGCCAGATTGACCCTTGCCTGTTCTTCCAGGACCTCCATCAGGCCAAACGCCGACTTCAGGGATTCCCCGACAGCCACGACACCATGATTTTTCAGTACCACGACAGCACTGTCCTCAAGGGCGGAAATCACCGGTTCGACATCCGTGACCGTAGGTGTTTCCTGAGGGATGACGCGGACTTCACCCAGATAAAACCGCGATTCAAACGAATAGCTCTCCAGTGTGTCGAAATAGTGGAAAAAAGCCGTGGCAAAAGGGGCGTGAGAGTGGATCACCGCATTAACGCCTTCCAGTCTTTTATAGATCCCGGTATGAAGATCTTTTTCAACTGCCGGTTCGGCATTTCCTTCAAGAACATTGGCGTCCAGATCCGTTACAAGGACTTCGTCCGTGTCCAGGAACCCCAGGTAACTGTCATGCGACGTGATCAGCAACTTCCGGTCTTCGACTTTCAGCGAGACATTCCCGCTTCGGGCCGTCACAAAGCCTCTTTCATTCAACAAGCGCGCCCAGAAGACCACGTCTTTTTTTTCTTTTTCAAAGCTCATTCCAGGATCTCGTTCTCCACCCGTTCATCAGCCGGCAGGATGACTTCTTTTTGATATTTTTCCGCCACAAAACTTTTTCCACCGAGAGAAGAGGCATCTTGGTCCGCGGAATCAAATGGGATTTCCGGTTGCGGCACGGCGTTTACAGGTACCCCGTGCAGATGACTCAGCGTGGCGGCATACAGTGTGCCCGGCACGCCTATGATGCCGTTTTCAACCGCCTGTTTGTAGAAGATCACCGTCTTTCTGATCTTTTTCCTGTGGAACAGCAGTCCCACCATATTGTCCGTACAGTATACAAACCGAATACCGTGTCTCCTGAGTAACGGTATATTGTATTTCAATCCGGTCATGGACGGTCTGTTTTCAGGGACAATTACCAGGTCCTGTCCCTCCCGGATCTGTTCGAGTCCCTCTCCAGAGATGGCCCCCCAGACCAGCAGCCCCTCTTTTTCTTTGATGTCTTCCAGGATCACAGATTCCTCCACGGTATTTGTAATCAACAACCGTTCAGGACAATATCCTGCAATCACACCAACGCAATGCACTGTGAGACAAATTCGTGCGTGGTAATATCAAAAGAAGGATAAATCGCCTGAACCGAAGAATAGGCGTTTTCCGTGCCTTCAGACAGAAATATGAACAGCTCTTCCACAGGCCGGTCTTCAATCCGGATATCTTCAACCCGGATATCTTTGGGGTACTGGACTAATGGATAAAAGGGGATCCCGTAATGGCTGGCCAGTCTGGCCAGCGCGTAAGTGCCGATTTTGTTGATCACATCCCCGCGTGTCGTTGACCTGTCCGCGCCGGTTACGATGCAGTTGACTTTTCCGTCTTTCATCAGAAGCGCGGCCTGATTATCACAGATAAGTTGGCATGGGATGCGGTTGCGGTTCAGTTCCCAGAAAGTCAGGCGTGTTCCCTGCAGATAGGGACGCGTTTCACAGACGATAAAGGCCGCCTCCTTTTCCAGTTTCCGCATTTCATCATAAAGATAAATCAGCTCTCCGTTGAAATTGCAGATCGTCAGGACGGATGCCGGGTTCGGCAGAATCTCTGCCAGTCTTGCCGCCCGGTCTCTCCTCATCCTGTCGAATCGGGCAATAAACTCATGGATGGCGGTCTCAAGGTCCCCGCATCGCTCGCGTTCCTCCTTCAGGATCATTCCCAGCAGATGAAAATCAAAGGTCGGCCGTTTTTCTGCGAATTTTTCAACGATCCCGGATACCGGGCAGGTTTCCTCAAACAGCAGGCAGCAGTAAAAGAACAGAAGGACCTGTCCAAGGGAACGGGTCTTCATGGTTTCCAGTACCCACAGCGCGTCTTCCAGGCTCTTCACTTCGATATAGTGCTGATCAAAAGGAAGGCGGGTTTCATCGAGCACGAATATCTTCCGTGCCCGCGTTGTCACGGGAAAAAGGAGCGGCGAATCAATGTCCATTTAATTTCTCTGCAGTGCTGAAGGCGATATCGATCATTTTCTTCTGGGCCTCGAAAAAACCAGGATCGAGAAAGCCGATTTCTCCTGTAATCAGATTGTCTGAAACGGTCAGTATGGCAGCGGTTTTCTTGCGGTACAGACTGGCGACGGTAAAGAAGGATGAGGCGATCATGTCAACGGCAATGGCGCCCTTTTCGATCTGCGGGTTTACAAATTCCCGTGTCTCCCGGAAGAGGGCGTCCGTCGTCCAGATCGGCCCCCTGTGTGTGCGTGTCACCTGTGAAGATTCCTGGAACAAGCGGTCAGAGATCTCCCTGTCCGCTTCAGGAACAAAATCGTCATCCACATAGTAGCGGGTCGTTCCATCCCCCCGGAACACGGTGTCCGCAATGATGAAATCCCCGACCTGGATATCTTCTTTCAGGGCACCGCAGGACCCCAGACGGATCAGGACATCTACGCCCGCACAGCACAAAATCTCGGTAACGAATGCCGCGTCAGGAGAAAAGAGCCCGCCGTTTCCGACCGTAATTTTTTTTCCGTTCACGGAGCCGGTCCAGAATGTGTAATCTATGAAAGTGAAGTTTTTTACGGGATGATCGAGTTTTTCCACACACATGTTCGCGCGCTGGAGGTCGCCGCTGACGAGGGCGATATGACCGAAGTCTTCCTTTTTCAGCTGGAAAAAGGCCACCAGATCCTGCGCTGTCAGATGGCAGTCTTTTTGCATCATGGTAGTTTATCCTTTTGACACCGTATGTCAGGCAAAAAGGTTTATTTTCCCGGGGGTCCGGTTACCGGTCCACCGTCATCATGAGGTATATCCCCAGAAAGAGAAAGATGCCGTTGGCCAGCCAGGCGGAAAGCAGGTGCGGCAGAACGCCGGACAGACCCAGTGAGCGGGATACACCCAGACAGAGGATGTAGAAAAAACAGGCCAGGATGCCCAGAGATACAGCGACCGGAGCCCCCCCCTTTTGAATCGTCAGGGTGATCGGAATTCCAATGAGGATCATAATGAACGTGACCATGGGAAAGGCCAGTTTGATGTTCATGTCTATAAGGTAATTCGTGGCATCATAGCCTTCTTCTTCAAGGTCATGGATGTATCGCTTGAGCTGCCAGTAATTCATTTCTTCCGGTTTTTTAATTTCCTGGACAAAATCCTCAGGTGTTTCCGCCAGGCCCAGATTCAGGTTCCTGAATCTGGAAAAGCCGTAGTCCCCGGCTTTTTTCAACTTCATGATAATACCGTCTTCGAGATTCCAAACGGCGTGATTCCAGGTGCCCTTCTGCGCCTGAATCCTTTTTGCCACGCGCCAGGAAGGATCGAAAAAATAAAACACGGGGGCCACCATCACCCCCTTGTCCCTGTCAAAATTTTTTATCCAGTAAATGCTGTTCGATCCTCTGTACCAGATATGCCCCCGATCATAAAACTGACCGGGCCCCTCTTTCTGAACCTCTTTCCGGTATATCTGCTCACTTCTGGAACTGGTATAGGGGACGATGACTTCGGACAGGAAAAAAAGACCGGCTGCAAGCAGAAGAGAGGCGATGAGGACAGGCCGGGAAATTTCCCATATATTCATCCCGGAGACCCGAAGGGAGAGGATCTCGTTCCTTTTTTTCATTCCACTGAAGGTAATAATGACGCCGATCAGCGCCGCCGACGGCAGCATCTGGACCACGATAAAAGGCGTTTTGTACAGCAGATAAGGGACCATTCGGGTCAGTGGGACCCGGGCCTCAGCAAAGTTATCGAATCTGCCGAAAAAATGAATGACCAGATACAGGGACACGAACACGAACAGGCAAATGCCGACGGAGCTGAAGATCTCTTTAAGAAAATATCGCGATAGTACAGTCATTATCGTTTATATTGACGGCTTCGTAAAAAGCTGGTTTATGCCGCTTTGCGGAGAGAAATTGACCAGTTGCCAGGTGCAAATTCTGATGGCCCCGGGGATTTCCTCCGGAGCAACAAAAAATCCGGTCAATCCTGTGAATCGTGTCTAAAACCCAAGGAGGTTACGGCCCTTTTTAGCAGGGGCCTTCCTCCTCATGCCACCAATTCCACTGGTGGTGCTGATTTCACTGGCTGAAATAATAACGTCCCACCATGATCAGCGTCAGGATGACCACCCCCAGAAGCAGATACTGCTCTTTGTTTTCGTTCCAGAACAAATCAAAACGCCAGCGCCGCTTCCGTGCAGCCGGATAGGGTTTCAGGCGGGGCAGCAGACTGCGGGTGTAGGCTGCGTATTCCGTGTATTCGTTTCCGAATATGTTTTCCAGCCGTGCCATTTCCTTTTGATGCTTGCGTGGCATGTAATTCAGGAAGAAAACACCCAGCCCGATAATGAGCAGTATCCAGGTGTATCCCCACCCCATCACACAGAACCCGGTCAACAGCAGCAGCCTTCCCAGATACAGGGGGTCTCTGAGATAGGCGTAAGGGCCGGAAGTGGTCAATTCATTGTTACGGATCAGGTGCCCGGCAGACCATATCCGAACAGCCTCACCCGCGAACACCAGGACTCCCCCCGCAATCAGAGAAAACGGGACTGGCGCGGCAATCAGGATCAGGCAGAGAACAGCCAGTATGAGACCTGTCGTTTTCAATGCTCTTTTCATACTTTTCAGTCCTTTTATCACACGGTAAAGAAGGAACATTTTCGGAGGCTGCTCTTCCACGAACGCTGCTTTTTTTATCTTGTATATTTGCTCCAAGTCAAGAAGTTTGAAACAGTTGAACAGATAGCGGTCTGCGACCGGGACTGTGCCTTTGAGATAAGATGTTGAGAAATCGATTAAATATGGC
>CAYTJI010000110.1:0-6285 GCA_964438065.1 uncultured Desulfobacteraceae bacterium
TGCCTGCTGCAGGCAGGTCTTCGGCAAACTCGACGCTTGCAGGATTTAGGTGTAATTTATAATTTTTGGCGGAGTAAAAGACATGATTTCAGATTTATCAAGGATGATTGACCAGGTAAGCCGGGAAAAAGGTGTTGAGCGTGAGGTATTGATCAGCTCCCTGGAGGAAGCGGTGAAAGCGGCAGCCAGAAAAAAATACGGTCCGGAGTATGATCTTGAGGTCAATTACAATGAAGAACTTGGCGAAATTGAAGTCTTTGAATTCAAGGAGGTTGTGGAAGAGGTGACCTCGGAAAAGGTCCAGGTATCCCTGGAAGAGGGCAGAAAAATGGATCCCGAGGTCGAAGTAGGGGACAGCCTCGGGATTAAGATGGATACGGACGAATTCGGAAGGATTGCCGCCCAGTCCGCCAAACAAGTCATTATGCAGCGCCTGAAAGAAGCTGAAAGGGATATTGTTTATGATGATTTCAAGAACAGACAGGGGGAGATAATAAACGGCATTGTTCAGAGGTTTGACAGAGGCTCGATTATTGTCAATCTCGGCAGAACAGAGGGTGAACTGCCTGCCAGAGAACAGATCCCCAGAGAGTCATACAAACAGGGGGATCGCGTGAGGGCTTACATCCTCGAGATCAAACATTTCAGTCGCGGGCCTCAGGTTATTCTTTCAAGGACCCACCCGAATTTTGTCTCAAGTCTGTTTGAAAACGAGGTTCCCGAGATCAGTGAAGGGATTGTACAGATCATCCAGGTCGCCAGAGACCCGGGCGGGAGAAGCAAAATAGCGGTTACTTCCAAAGACCCGGATGTGGATCCTGTCGGTGCGTGTGTGGGCATGAAAGGCTCCCGGGTGCAGGCGGTGGTCCAGGAATTGCGCGGCGAAAAGATCGATATCGTGACATGGGATCCGGATGCGGCGAAATTCATATGCAACGCGCTTGCGCCGGCCGAAGTAGTCCGGGTGATCGTAGATGAGGATAATCACGCAATGGAAGTGGTCGTTCCGGATGATCAGCTTCCCCTGGCAATCGGAAAGCGGGGCCAGAATGTCAGACTGGCGTCCAGGCTGACGGGGTGGCGCCTGGATGTATCCGGTGAAACAGATTACAACAAGAAACTGAAGGAAGGGTATCAGTCTCTTCTTGATCTGCCCGGCGTGGGCGCCAAACGGGCAACGGATCTTTATGATGAAGGCTTCAGGTCTGTGGAGGATATTGCAGAGGCCTCTGTTGAAGACCTCGTGTCTGTACACGGACTCGGCCGTGAAAGGGCGAAGAAACTGATTGAAGACGCGATGCAGTATCTTGAGAAAAAACAAGCGGGAACGGAATATCAAGAAGAACAGTCCGGGGATGAGGGCCCTGCGGAAGCGGACCATCCGAAAACAGAAGAATAGACGTCAGGATGCGGCACCCATGCCTATACGCATGTGCATATCATGTGGAAAAAAACGGGAGAAAAGCGATCTGATCCGCTTGATATTGAATGACAGAGGTCTCTTGGTCCGCGATGACGATGGAAAGGGACCGGGACGGGGGGCGTATGTCTGCCTTGATCCTTTGTGTTGGAAGAATCTGAAAAAAGGCGGGCGAGTGAACAGGGCTTTCAGAAAAGGAGGCCGTATCGATTTTCATCCGGATTTCCGTCTGGAATAACACCGTCTGAAGGATAAGGCATGTTCTGTTCGAAGCCCGGGTGGCTGACTCAGACGCTCAGGAAGTAACGGCTGTATAAAGGGGTCCGGAAGACGCAGGGTGAATTTTCCATATCGTAGAGCTAGGCCGGGCAGCCATTTGTGGATGGACACGACCTTGTCTATTTTCGGGGGTATATATGGCGAAAGTCAGAGTTTATGAATTGGCTAAAGAACTCAAAATGGAGAGCAAGGTGCTTGTTGAGAAGCTCCAATCCGGTGGCATGAATATAAAAAATTATATGAGTACACTGGATGAAGAAGCCGTGAAAAGGGCAAGGGACATTGCGCTTGGCGTGGTATCTGAGGAGATTGAAGAGAAACGGGTAAAACCTACGGTTATCCGCAGACGGAAGAAAATAAAAATCAAAAAAGAGGATTCCGAGGTCTCTGAGAAGGCGCCCGCAGGGACTGAGCCTGCCCCGGAGACGGCCGGGAAACCGGATGCTGAGGTCGAACAAGTTGGCGTTGCTGAAAAACCGGTAGAAGAGACTGAGCCCGGGAAGGAAATTTCTTCTGAAGAGCCCGGAGAAGCGGTGCGTCCTGAAGAACCGGAGGTCATGGAAAAACCTGCTGTTGAAGTGGAAGCCAAACCTGAAAAGGAGACCAGAAAAGAAGTAAAGGCCCGGAAACCGCGGAAGAAAAAGACTGAGCAGCCCGCCAGAATAATCAAAACAGGGGTAAAAGTTGTTTTAGAAGAAGCGCAGCACAAGACCCCTGTGAAAAAAACAGCAAGACCGGAATCCTTGCAGCTCGGCATTGTTCCCGGGCCTGAGGTGTATGCGCCGATTGACTTGGCGAAAGGGGTCTCCGAGGAGCCGAAAGAAAAGAAGTCCGCCAAGAAAAGAAAGGCGAAAAAGAAAGAGGAAGACAAGTTGCTCGAAAAATCCGGGATCTTTCGTCGCCGCAAAAAAGAAATATATGAGAGGGCTGATCTCTATGAAGGCAGGGGGGTCGTCCGTAAAGGGAAGAAATCGGCAAAGCAGGCAAAGGCAGACGAAAAAAAATCCAGGAAAACAGAGATCACCGTACCAAAAGCGATCAAGCGAAAGATTAAAGTGCCGGAAATTTTTACTATTGGAGAACTGGCCAAGGCGATGGGAGTCAAGGCGGCTGAGCTGATCAAGAATCTTCTGGCTATGGGTCAGATTGTCAACATCAACCAGCCTATTGATTTTGAAACCGCTTCCGTGGTCGCGGACGATTTTGGATATGAGCTGGAGTTGGACACATTCCAGGAAGTGGACCTCATTGCAGAAACAAAAGACAAGCCCGAAGACCTGGTGCCGAGGCCGCCTGTCGTGACGATCATGGGACACGTAGACCATGGGAAAACACTGCTGCTTGATTACATCCGGAAGTCCAATGTGATAAAAGGGGAGTCCGGGGGGATTACGCAGCACATTGGCGCCTACTATGTCAAACGGGAAGAAGGAGATATCGTGTTCCTCGACACGCCCGGTCATGAGGCATTTACCGCCATGCGGGCGAGGGGTGCGGAGGTAACGGACATTATTGTTCTGGTCGTGGCAGCGGATGACGGGGTAATGCCCCAGACGAGAGAATCCATCGATCATGCACGTGCTGCGAATATCCCGATTGTTGTGGCCATAAACAAGATTGATAAACCGGATGCCAATCCGGAAAAGATAAAAAGAGACCTCGCCGCCATCGGGGTTGCGGCTGAAGACTGGGGCGGGGAAACCCTGTTTGCCGAGGTTTCGGCCAAGACCGGTCAGGGGGTTGATGAGCTGCTGAACCTTATTCTGCTTCAGGCGGAGATGCTGGAGCTGAAGGCCAACCCGAAAAAGGCAGCAAAAGGAACGGTTATTGAAGCGAAACTGGACAAGAGTAAAGGACCTGTGGCCACCGTCCTGGTGAAGAACGGGACCCTGCGTCCCGGTGATCAATTTATATGCGGCCAGTATTACGGCAGGGTCAGGGCGATGAACAATCATCGCGGAAAAACATTGAAATCAGCTGGTCCTTCTGTTCCCGTGGAGGTCTACGGGATATCGGGGGTCCCGATGGCCGGCGATGAGTTTGTTGTTGTTCAGGATGAAAAAACCGCCAAGCAGATTTCCGAGCACCGGAAAAAAGCCATCAAGGAGAAGGCGACCGGGAAAAGAGGCATCGTCAGCCTTGACGACCTTTATGACAGAATCAAGGAAGGAGGAGTCAAGGAACTCAACATCATTCTCAAAGCGGATGTCCAGGGTTCTCTGGAGGCACTCAGCGACATGCTTCTCAAACAGAGCACAGGCGAGGTGAAACTCAAAATCATACACATGGCTACAGGAACGATCAGCGAGTCGGACGTGATGCTTGCCTCAGCTTCAAACGCGATTATAATCGGTTTCAATGTCCGCGCAAATCCGCGTGTGACGGAGATAGCGAAAAATGAAAATATTGATATTCGGTATTATGATGTCATCTATAACGCAGTAAAGGATATCCGGGCAGCCATGACAGGTCTTCTGGAACCGGTTTTCAAGGAGCGCATTATCGGCCGCGCCTACATCAAGGAGATCTTTCATGTCCCCAAAGTGGGAAATATTGCCGGGTGTCAGGTCTCTGACGGACGAATCGAAAGAAATGCCAACGTCAGGCTTCTGCGTGACAATGTAGTCGTTTTCGACGGCAAGATCGGTTCTCTCAGGCGCTTCAAGGAAGATGTAAAAGAGGTTCAGTCCGGATATGAATGCGGGATCGGCCTGGAAAATTATAACGATATCAAACCGGGTGATTTATTTGAGGTCTATCAACTTGAAGAGGTTGAAGCGCAGTTGTGAAAATGGTTGTGGGCATGGTGAAAATGGAGTTTTTCCTGGAGGGGAACCGGTCCCTCAAGGGCAAGCGGAAGGTTGTCCGGAGTATGGTGGACAAAGTGAAAGCCAGGTTCAATGTGTCCATTGCGGAAATTGGATCCAATGACAAGTGGCAGAAGATCGAGCTTGGAATCTCGGCTGTCGGAAACGACAGAAGGCATATTGATTCTTCTCTGAACCGCGTGCTCGGATTTTTGGATTCTTTGTGCCTTGCGCAGATTGTAAATGCCGAGATAGAGATTCTCAGCCTCTGACGGGTAACGAGTTTTAGAGGATTTTGGAATTATGCTTTCCGGAAACAGAGCGGCAAGGGTAGGGGATCAGATTCAGAAGG
Organism: uncultured Desulfobacteraceae bacterium; assembly: GCA_964438065.1. Taxonomy (GTDB): domain Bacteria; phylum Desulfobacterota; class DSM-4660; order Desulfatiglandales; family Desulfatiglandaceae; genus CAYTJI01. The sequence continues at coordinate 4,859 of CAYTJI010000110.1, forward strand.
AAATTTCCTGTCTCCTTATAGAAAGTGTCAAGGATCCCAGGGTAAGGGATGTCACAATCACCGGGATTTTTCTCAGAAAAGATCTCAAATGGGCCAAGGTTTTTTTCAGTGTAATCGGTACGGAAGAACATATCAACAGGGCTCAGGCCGGACTGGACAGCGCCACGGGGTTTATCAAACGGGAAATCGGGTTGAGAATGTCGCTGAGATATACACCGGAAATCGTTTTTGTATACGACCCGTCTCTTGAGACCGGTGTTCATATGGATAACATTTTTGATCAGTTAAAAGCAGACAAAGTGACATTTCAGAAAACCCGGCAAAATAAATGGTGATCCAGGCCGATTTTGTTACGACCGTTTGACCGTAAAGATCAGAAAGGCCACCCGGAGGTTTTTCATGATCAACGGAGACATGACTAAACGGAAACGGGTGAACAATGATGATTTGAAAAATGACGTTGCCGGATATCGTTGGAGTACTTCACAATAACAGAACGTTCCTGCTTGTTACTCACGAAGACCCTGATGCCGACGGCATTGGTTCCATGCTTGCCCTCGGCAGGGCCCTGGGTAATGCGGGAAAGTCCGTTGTTCTATTTTCGGAAAGGCCTCTTTCTCATCCCCTGAACGCCTTGAGAGGAAGTGAGACCATCGTCCATACCATAGAGCCGGAAATCAATCTTGAGACGCTGATCGTACTGGACTGCGGACATCCCGACAGAATCGGGGCACCCGGAATGTGTCTGGAAACAGCCGGCACAGTCATTAACATTGACCATCATCGGACGGATCATTTTTTCGGCGACTTTAACCTGGTCGATCCCGAAAGCTCTTCGACAGGGGAGCTTGTTTACCGGTTGGTCAGTGAGGGCCGGTTTCCCATGGACAAAGATGTGGCTGAAAATATTTTTGCCGCTATCCAGAGTGATACGGGATTTTTCAGGTATGGCAATACAACCAGCGAATCTTTCAAAATCGCCGCTGAATTGATGACACGCGGTGTGAATCCATGGGAAATCTCCTTGAAAATGAGCAGCAAATACAGCCTGTCGCAGATTGAACTACTGAGGATGGCTCTTGAATCAATAGAATTCCATTGCGACGGAAGGGTCGGAATGGTGACGCTTACATGTGAAATGTATCAGAAAGCCGGGGCCGGCTGGGAAGACAGCGAACGCTTTGTGGATTACCTCAGGTTTGTTTCGGGCGTTGAGCTGGCGGTATTGATTCGTGAAGCGGAAAACCACCGGTATAAAATCAGCCTTCGTTCAAACAACAATTTAAACGCCGCGGAACTGGCCGCACTTTTCGGCGGCGGAGGCCATGTCCAGGCAGCCGGTTTTGACTGGTACGAATCCATAGAGTCCATGAAAAACCGATTTTTGAGCGCGGCGGGAAGGTTTCTGGGTGATCCATCAATCTGAC
>CAYTJI010000111.1:0-6276 GCA_964438065.1 uncultured Desulfobacteraceae bacterium
ATCACGCCGCCAATATTGACATCGGAATCGAAATCCAGATAGCCGTTTATCAATTCCTCTGCGCGGGAGGTATCCGAAAGGTAGATCCGCCTGATTTCGGCAGCCAGTTGACCGGTATCGTTCTGCATGAGCCTCCCCTAATCGTTCTTTTTCCCCAAACCTTCCGGCCGTAGGATGACGGTTTCATCCAGCGAATCATCCTCCGTTTCACCAACGGGCCTCCGGCCCCCGGATGTTTCCGCTTGTCCGTGATCCCCAGCGGACGGCCCTGGCGCCTCTTTTTCGGGCCCCGAAGAGTGCCCGGCCCGGGATTTCCGTTCCTGAAGATCGGACGGATGGATAATCACGGTCTGCGGGAAATCATCGTCTGTCCTCCGCTTTGACGCCGCATGCTCCTCAACAGCCCCGCCCGGCGGCAGAATTGTGGTCTTATCCAGGGGAACCTCCGTACGAACGGGTTCCTGAGACGCCCGGCCCGGGACACCCGGCGAAAGGACGACGGTTTCATCCATATCATCCTCATGCCCGGCAGGCCCGGGTTCCATGACCGGCGTTCCGGAAGAAAGCGTCACCGTCCGGGCCGTGTTCCCGTCATCGCGCGCCAGATCTTCAGAAGGTGTCTCATCCGAGCCGGTTAGCGGCAACGGATCCGCCATTCGGACGTCACTCCGGGAATCCTGCGCAAAACCGTCCGGGGAAAGCACCACCGTCCGCTGAACATCCCCGTCACCCCTTGAAACCACATCCGACGCACAAGGACCCTGACCGGTTGATGCAGACAAAACCGAAGGCTCTTCCAGATTCTGTTTTTGCGAATCCCGCATCCGGCCCCATTTTTCACGGATTCCCTCAAGAATCTTTCTGATCTCCCGGTTTGCACGGCCATCCACGGTGTCAACAGGCCCCTTCGACTGCGGCTGAAATACACCGGCCTTGACCCTGTCTCTGAGGCTCTCCAGTTCAGAAAGGAAGGTGTTTTCCGACCACTTGTCCGCCCCCTTCAGGGCAGCCCGGATCAGGGACCACCCCAGCCCGAGAGATTCGACCCACAGACTCTCAAATTCCTCCGGCACATCCCCCTGGATACCGGTATCCGGATCCCAGAAAATTTCCTTGGGAGAAAAAGCCGGGTCATCACGGCCCGGGAAAGCCTCCAGACCGCCATCTCTGTTCTGTTCCGCTTCCACCAGAGCTCTGACAGCATCGCAGACTTGCGCAATTTCCTGTCTTTTATTGACCAGTAAGGCACAAAACCAAACCAAACCGAGATAGAAGAGACTGCGGGAAGACGGCGTATCAGAAATGAATGCAGCCTGTGAGGGGCTCCCTGCAACATCAATCACGCTTACACTAAAATTCCATAACAGCGGCAGAAGCCCCTTCTGATCCCCAATTCTAACCCATACGCGTTCAATAGAGAGTCCGGGGTCCGGGAAAGTAACGCGGTTGAGCTCGGGGAAAAACATCGGCACCAGCTCACTCAAAAAACACACTTTCAGATAAAGCACTTCCGGAAAATGTCTGTCCTCCCCCTCAAACAGAAATGCGGGAACTCTTTCAGGACGACTCTGTTTCAGCGTTCTCAGGCAGCGGGCCCTGCCGGATTCCTGCCTTCCGGAAAGCCGACTCTCCAGTTCGTCATAAGATGCCCCGGACACGAGGGCCAGAAAATCCATCCCGCTGACGGTTGGCGCATCAAAAATGAACATGAAAAACGGATAGAAGGAAAAAGGTACGATCCTGGAAAGCGCAGAGACATCCTTGCCGTAACACGCCTGTTGCTCCGGGCATTGCCGGCAGGGGGACCGGTCTGGATCCACAACATCCCCCCAGCAACGGATCAGGTCTGAACAGTCCCGCGTCTCAGGAGGGTCGGCACTGTCTGATAAACGCGTATAAAAAAAGGATTTCCCGTTGGATGTCAGGCACGAAGGACAAAACAGATATCGCCTCAACGAATCCGAATATGCCGGCAGACCGGCAGCCCTCAGCAGATCATCGTCATAACACTGTTCGAGAAAAGACCCACATTCCGGGCAGACAGGATGAAAAAACCGCCTCTTCACCTTGCAGAAGAACAGAGACCGGAACGGTGCCAGTTGCCTGTCTCCCGTGATCTGTGCGGACAGAAAAATGATTGTGCTGTCCTGTTTATTGCCGGAATAGAACGAAAACGCCTGCTGCCAGCAACGGTCCACATCCACGTTGCTCACGGGCCATATCTCGTTCTGGGACAAGCGGTATTCATCTTCCTGCACAAGGACAAACACCCGTTTGATCTCTCCTCCGGCATCGGTTGCAAACCGTGCTTCCACAATACGGGCAAAAGGACCGGACTGAATGACCCGCAAAAACGGGCTTACCGGTCTGTCCAATTCAGCCGGATGTTCTGAACGTAACGGGATATCCAGGAAAAAACCGCTACTTCCCGGACCCAGATATGGAATAAGGGACGGTGCCATGAATTTCCCCGTGATCAGGCAGGTTCGTTTAACGTACCCGTAAACAGAATTAGTTTCCGATCCAGAAATGCGAATTTCATTTATGGATGGACCATGGTGAGAACAGGGAATGGATCTTTACATTCCTGAGAAACCCTTTGAAAACATCCCCTTCCGCACCAACTCGGCGTCAGGCATCCCCCGCCAGGGCAGGGGCCGACCTTCAGATTTCAGTGTGCACACGCAACTGGCGCCCGTTGTTCGATATCAAGGCGCACGAAACTATTGCCGCGGGCATCTGTCTGAAATTCCTGGGATTGTTTATTTTGCAATATGTGAATCTCAGTAAAATGGCCGTTTGTACATACGCCCTGTCTCTGAGCCATTTGAGATTAAAGAAGATTTCAGTTCGAGGTCAACTCGCAGATCCCGGATGATAAGCAGGATAAAACCCGGCCCCGCAAAAGGGTTCTTGCGAACCCATCAGGTTTATTCGAAAATAGCACTATCAGCAGTCTTCGTCAATGACATTAAGCAACATCCCGAAAGTCCGGAGCGGACCGTTCAGCCGCGGCGTGCATAACGCTCAAAGGACCTCGGACAGTACAACGGTGATATTATCCTTTCCACCGGCGGCATTAGCCAGACGAATCAGTTCATCGGACTTTTCAGCGAGTGAAACCGCGGATAAAAGGATATCCCGGATGGTTTCATCATCCAGCATGTCCGTCAAGCCGTCTGAACAGAGGAGGAACAGATCACCGGGGAAAATCCTGCCGCTCAAAAGATCCAAAGGAAGATTTTCTGTTACGCCCACGGCCCGGAGAATCACATTGCGAAGATGATGATTTCTGGCCTCTTCCGGGGTGATCAGCCCCTGATCAATCTGGCACTGAACAAACGAATGATCCTGGGTCAACTGTTTGAGATGTCCGTCTCTCAGGCGATAGGTCCGGCTGTCGCCGATGTGTCCCAGGACAAATCCGCCATCAAAAAAAGCGACCAGTTCGGCCGTGCATCCCATTCCCTGATGCTGAGCATTCGCTTTTACATGTTCCAGAATTCTTCTGTTGGCAAGGCTGAATGCCTTCTGGACCAGATCGAATGTCTGCTTCTCCGTACGGGGAACAGTCCCCGAAAAAATATCTCTCGCGCTATCGGCAAAAAAACGGCTTGCCAGCTCACCGGCAGCTGCTCCGCCCATACCGTCTGCTGCGAGGCAAAAGCAAAGTCCGGGGCTGACGACAAAGGTATCTTCATTATTTTTTCGTCTGATACCGACATCCGTTTGACCAAAGAAAGCGACTTCCGGCATAATTTTTCCGATCCCGGGAGAAGGGTTGTCATGAAAGGTTTTTCTGCTGGAAGAACGGCCGGAGACCAATCCCATTCCGAGCCGCTCTGAGCGTTGGGGGAAAACTGGAAACACCGGGCTAAGGTGCTTCTTGACAATCCTACATATTGTATAGCCTCTTTTTATATCCACTTTATAAGGTATAGTCAATACATACAAAATAAATTTATGATTCCCCGGCTATTTTTTCTTGACACCATGGAAAAATTAGATGTAAAAATTACCTTGTTAAAAAATGCACAAGGTAGTCAATCATGTGTGATTCGTGCGGGTTTCCGGGTTTGCGAACGTGATCAGGAGCCGGTATCCCGAAATTAAAGATGCCGAGGCAAACGACCATGGGTAACGGCCGAAATCAAAGTCCGTAACTTCCCGGGAATCACCGCAGGATGAGCCCTGACACACGGCCGCTACGTTTCGCGCGGGCGAGGGAGAACAGGGCTGCTGATGCAGTCCCGAAACCAATGACCGATTTTATGCCAAATCAAGTCGAAGATTTCCTGCCCACAAGCGGGAGTAAAGGCAAATATTATATCTGCATGAATATATAGTTTCCATCCATAAACAGCATTTATGGATGGAAAAATAGATAGCATATTTCGAGGGTGATAATTCGTTTTTCAAAGGTTTCAGTCCCGCCCCGGCGGGAGCATTTCGGATTTTCAACAAAACCGTCAGAAGGTTGTCACCTAAATTCGACGAAAGGGGGTGCAAAAGAAAAAAGAAAGATTTATCCACCAAAACCATTCGAGCATTTCAATACATTAAGGAGGTAAAAAATGCCAAGTTTTGTAATTGCTGAAAAATGTGACGGTTGTAAGGGGCAGGACAAGACAGCGTGCATGTACATCTGCCCGAACGACCTGATGGTACTGGATACGGAAAAAATGAAGGCATATAACAGAGATCCCATGATGTGCTGGGAATGCCAGTGCTGCGTCAAGATCTGCCCCCAGCAGGCGATGGATGTACGGGGCTACGCAGACTTCATTCCGCTGGGTGCCAGTGTCGTGCCCATGCGCGGTTCCGAAGACATCATGTGGACGGTCAAATTTCGTGATGGCAGCCTGAAAAGATTCAAGTTCCCCATCAGAACGACCGAAGAAGGCACTGCTGACCCGCTGGGCGGTTATGCCACCCATGATGACCTCAACAGCCAGGCCCTGGCAACCGAACCAGAATCACTGGGATGCGACATCCCCACGAGATAACCGGAAAAGGAGGGAAAATAGATATGGCAAATTTCGAGACAGTAGAAGTGAATACCGACCTCCTGATCGTTGGCGGGGGTTTTTCAGCTTGTGGTGCCGCGACAGAGGCGGCCTACTGGGCCAAAAAAAACGGGCTGAAGGTTACCTTGGTAGACAAAGCAGCCCTGGATAGAAGTGGTGCGGTGGCAATGGGTCTCTCAGCCATCAACCAGTACATCGGTCTGAAAGAAGGAGATAACACGTGTGAAGATTATGTCCAGTATGTACGGCAGGATCTGATGGGCATCTCCAGGGAAGACCTGGTTTACAATATTGCCCGCCATGTGGATTCTTCCGTACATCTGTTTGAAAAATGGGGTCTCAAAATCTGGCTGGATGAAAACGGAAAATATGTCCATGAGGGCCGCTGGCAGCTCATGATCAACGGAGAATCCTATAAAATCCTTATCGCGGAAGCAGCCAAAAACGCGATCAATGACGCAGGCGGGGAAATATTTGAAAGGGTCTTCATCTGCGAACCGCTTATGGACGGTAACAAGTGTGTGGGGGCCATTGGCTTCAGCACCCGTGAAGAAAAAATCTATGTGTTCAAGGCAAAAGCCACCATTACGTGTATGGGCGGCGCGGTCCATGTGTTTCGTCCCCGGTCGGTCGGTGAAGGGTTCGGCCGATCCTGGTATCCGCCGTTCAACACGGGGTCAAGTGCCTATTTCACCATCAAGGCCGGTGCTGAAATGACGTGTCAGGAAGTCCGGTTCATCCCCGTGCGATTCAAGGATGCCTATGGTCCTGTAGGCGCATGGTTCCTGCTCTTCAAGTCCAGAGCCATCAGCGCTGAAGGCGGTGAATACATGGCTGTCCGCAAGGATGAACTCCAGAACTGGGCCCCCTACGGACTGGTAAAACCCATTCCCGCAAACCTCAGAAATTACCTCGGCATGCTGGACGTAGACGCTGGTCTGGGTCCCCTGTACATGGAGACTGACGAGGCCATTGCCAAACTGGCAGAGCAGTACAAAGACGATCCCAAGGCCTTCAAAAAGAAAATGAAGGAACTTGATTCCGAGGCATGGGAAGACTTTCTGGATATGACCATTTCGCAGGCGCATCTCTGGGCTGCACTGAACGTGAAACCCGACGAGAAGCACTCAGAAATCGCCGCGTGCGAGCCTTACTTCATTGGCTCCCACTCCGGTGCCTCCGGCGCATGGGTCAGCGGGTCGGAAGATCTGGATACCCCCTATAAATGGGGATACACCAACATGACCAC
>CAYTJI010000112.1:0-6251 GCA_964438065.1 uncultured Desulfobacteraceae bacterium
CCCAAAGATCCGGGAAAGGTCATGAAAACGGCCATGGCCAGGATGGCGGGACAGGCACAGGGCAAAGAAGTCAACGAAATCGCCAGAAAATTACTCTGTTAGGGCATACGTCAGAGATAAATTCATATTCGCGGTATCCAGATCCGGTTCGGGTTCAGTATTGACGATTTTGAGGTCCGCTGAAAAATCCTTTAAAAGTTCCCGGTTCAGTGCCAAAGCACCGGGAACAAATCTCGGCGTGGCGCATTTGTACATACAGGATATTGATATTTCCGGGCATATCACATTATGGCGGGACGGACTTGACAACGCTTTGGCGTCAATGGGCGATTCAGAAAAGCCCCGGAAACGGTCCGGTCGGAATGCCACCTTTTTCCGCGCATGCCCTTCAACCCCCACTATTGATTGAGCCTGCATGATTGAATATACTTACCGGGTTCTCGGATATTACAGGCTGTTGGATATCCTGTCTCAATATGCTGCCTGTCCGCTGGGTCGATCACACTGTCTATCCCTTAAGCCATTACACGATCAAGACAAAATTGATAATGAACTGAGACTGGTTTCAGAGATGAGACTTCTGCTCAAAACGCAGGGTTTCGTATCTCTGAGCGATGTCAGGGATGTCGTTCCACTGATCGTAAAATCCCGGATTCAGGGCGGATATCTGGAGCCGGAGGAAATCCTGGTTATTCTCTGTTTCGCGGAAGCGAGCCGGCAGGTAAAAAAATTCATCGGGGCAAGAAAGGCCTTGTTTCCTAGGCTCCATGACCTGACCCGGGGGATCCCTCACCTGGACGGGCTGATTGATACATTGAAAAAGGCGGTCTCTCCGAACGGCACTGTGCTGGATTCGGCGAGCCCGCGTTTAAAACAAATCCGGCAGGAAAAAATCCGGCTGAGACAGGCGATCGGAAAAAAACTGGAAGACATCCGGAAATCGGCCGGGATTTCGGGCCATCCGCGGGAACAGATTGTCACCATCCGTGACGGCCGCTATGTGGTATCCCTGAGAACGGACCTAAAATCCCGGATCGAAGGAATTGTTCACGATTATTCTCAAACAAAGGCGACGTGTTTTCTCGAGCCGGTTGCAGTCATCCAAGACAACAATCATGCGGCGGAACTGGCCCGGGAAGAAAAAACAGAGATATTCCGCATACTCACTTATCTGACGGAACATGTCAAGGAGTTAGGTGAAACCCTTGAGCGGACACGTCACCTGATGGCCAGGATAGATGGTATCCATGCACGGGCGGCGTTCAGCGAAGCCCAGTCATGTATCATGCCGGAGATCGGGCAAGGGTGTGGGATCGAACTTCGCGGCGCCCGCAATCCGCTCCTGCTGGCAATGGCGCTGAATTCCGGTGCCGGAACCGAGTCGATCCGTGCTCCTGTCCCTGTAGACATACTACTGGACGGACAGCACAATGTACTGGTTATTTCAGGACCCAACCGGGGTGGAAAAACCGTGACGCTCAAAACACTCGGGCTGATGAGTCTCATGGCCCAGGCCGGAATGCACATCCCGGCTGAAGAAGGCAGCCGCCTGCCCGTTTTCGAACATGTCATGGCGGATATTGGTGACGATCAGGATATCCGCACGGGTTTGAGTACGTTTTCGGCGCACGCTGCTCATCTGAGTCATATCCTGCGACAGGCTCACCCGAAAACTCTGGTGATCATTGACGAACCGGGTATGGGGACTGATCCGGATGAGGGTGTGGCGCTGTCCATGGCTGTGATCGACTTTCTCTCCGGGCGAGGGGCGTTTGTCGCTGTTTCCACTCATTCCAACCGGTTGAAGGCCTACGGGGTGTCCAACGAAAGGGCTGTTAATGCGTCTGTCGAATTTGACGATTTGAATAACCGTCCGACGTTCAGGCTTCTCTACGGTGTGCCGGGAATCAGCCACGCCCTGCAGGTTGCCCGGGAGATGGGCGTGCCGTCGAACATTCTGGATTCAGCCAGGGCGTACCTGGACCGGGGAGAAGTGCGCCTGAACCGCCTTATCGAAAAAACCAACCATCTGCGCCTTGAAGCGGAACAGGAAAAAATAGCCACAGAAAACATGCGGGCCGAATACATGGCCCGTACAAAGGAACTGGAGACGCGCATTCTGTCGCTGGAGAGGGAAAAACAGACCTTGATTGCGGAAAAAAGGCGGGAGGCGGAAGCGGCAATCCAAGAGGCGAAAGAAGAGCTGAAGCAGGTTATTAACCTCTTGAAAATGAAGAAAACCGGCCAGGCCTCCGCGACTGAGGAGCATGCGGAAATCGCCCGGCGGTTGATGGACCAACTCAAAGAGGATTCGCAGCATGAGGCACGGAAACCGCGTATGGTTTTCAGCGATTTCAAGAACGGCCGGATTGTATATCACAGGAAGCTGAAAAAAAGCGGGATCATTCATTCTGTGGACGTTTCATCCGGCCGGGTTTCGGTCCTGCTCGGCAATATCAAGGTTTCCGCCGGGATTCAGGATGTAGAAATCATCAAAGACAACGGCCCCCCGGAAACACGGGAGTCCGGAAATTCCGTTACGTGGCATATCACCAGCCCGGTTCCCCGGGAACTGAATGTCATCGGATACAGAGTTGCCGACGCCATTCCACTGATTGACCGGACCATAGACCGCGCCCTGGTGGACGGCAAATCAACCCTGCGGATCATTCATGGATTCGGAACCGGCCGCTTGAAAGATGCCATTCGAGGTCATTTGAGGAAAAAAGCTTTTGTGAAAAACATCTGCAGTGCGGATTCGAAATTCGGTGGAGATGCCATAACGATTGTGGAGCTGTAAAAAAACGCCTGTATTCGGCAGCTTCAGCATTTCATGGCTCATCGCATCATTCCGTCCCACCGCAACGGGATCGGACGGTTCCAGGTTCAGACAGGTGAAAAGGCTGCCCCGGAAGAAGGCCCTGAAGGGTGTTATGGGTTCATATCAATCGCCCAAAGAGGAAATCAAAAGATCCGCCGATGTGGTGGAGCTGATCGGTCAGTACGTGAAGCTCAGAAAAGCGGGGCGGAACTACGTGGGTTTGTGCCCTTTTCATGCGGAAAAGGATCCATCTTTTACCGTTAACCCGCAAAGGCAGACCTTTCACTGCTTCGGCTGCAAGAAGGGCGGAGATATTTTCGATTTCTGGATGGAATACCACAGCACCTCTTTCCCTGAAGCGCTAAGAGACCTGGCGGAAAGATACCACATCCCCCTCTCTGAGGGCTATTCCGCAGAGGCGGAAAAAAAGAGGATGGAGGAACGGGATGCGGTTTTCAGGATCAACGAGATCGCGGCCGGTTACTTCCAGCAGACACTGCGTCATCCCAGTGCGGGAAAACCTGCCAGGGACTACCTCAAAAAACGACGAATCCCGGACGAGACGATTTCGATGTGCCGCCTGGGTTTTGCGGCCGACAAATGGGACGGGCTGATCCGCGTGCTGGCGGATCAGCACATTGACATGGAAACGGCCGTACGGGCCGGCGTGGTCGTAAAAAAGGAGGGGGGGGGCTATTACGACCGTTTCAGGGGCCGGCTCATCTTTCCCATTATTGATCAGCGGCAGCAGGTGATCGGTTTCGGCGGCAGAGTATTGGACGACAGCCTGCCCAAATATCTGAACAGCCCGGAAAGCCCCGTGTTTCACAAGGCAGAAACCCTCTACGGCCTGCACGCCTCTTTCAATGCCATCCGGGAAAAAGGCAGAGCGGTACTCGTCGAGGGGTATATGGACTGGATTTCACTCCGGAAGCATGGGCTCAAAGAGGCCGTGGCGACCCTTGGAACCGCATTGACGGACAGGCATGTACGAAAACTGAAAGGGTACGCAAAAGAGGCGATCGTTGTGTTTGATTCCGATGAATCGGGAAAATCCGCCATGCTCAGGAGCCTGTATGTTTTTTCCAACGAAGGCCTTGCTGCCAGGGCCGTCGTGCTGCCGGACGGCCATGACCCGGACAGTCTGGTAAACGAACGGGGACTTGACACGTTCGAAAAACTGCTGGATCAGGGCGTGCCCATATTTGATTTCTTTCTGGAGCAGAAACTGACTGAGGCAAAATCAGATGAAGGGAAGGTTCGTGCCCTGCGGGAAATCCTGCCCGCGCTTTCGGAAATTCGTGATTTTGCGCTGCGCTCTCTTTATGTACGCCGGCTGTCGGAACGAAGCGGGATCCGGGAAGAGGTCATCCTGGCGGAACTGAAAACAGGGGACAAACAGCGTGCGCCGAAAGGACAATTGATCCCTGAAAAAGAAAATTCCGGGGGAACCGCACAAAAAAAACCTCCGATAGGCGATCTGCAGGTCCTGAGCCTGCTGCTCTACTATCCGGACACCATTCCCAGATTAATGAAATGCGACTGCAGGATATTGGTTTCTGACCCTCAAATCTCTGAACTTGTGGATCTCATATTTGAAAAATATCTTCAACAAGGCGGATTTTCACCCGAAACCCTTCTTGACGATATGGTTAACGATGGCGCTAAGGAACGATTGATGGAGACATTGCACAGACCCAGCGTTGTTTTTTCGGAACAGGACGCCATACAGTGTGTGACCGAACTTGAGGAAAAAGCACACAAAAAAAAGATCGCCGCGTCTTTCCGGAAGGTCAAAGGTGACCTTGTCGCCCAAAACGAACTTTTGAAACTGAAACGACAGGGTCCGCCCGGGCCTGAACAGGCCCGGGATTGACAGCCGCATCCCGGTCCGTTTCCCGGACATTGCCGTGACGGGATTGTTTCCAATGCGGGAATCTCCGGTCCATCCTGTCCGAATCCGGGCTGCGGTATCTTTGGGAGACGTAGCCGGCCCCATACGCCCGGGGCGATCACGCCCCGGCGTGACAGGCACAGAGGCCGTCAGCGCAGAAACCGGGCTTTTGCGAAACCGTCAATTTTTCGCGAGGGAGAAAATGAGTAATAATGCCAATACGGTCAATATCAAAAGACTCATTGATATCGGAAAAAACAAGGGATATCTGACCTATGATGACCTGAACGGGAATCTCTCCGAAGAGTTCGTCTCTTCGGAGGAACAGAGCAGCGATCTGATGGAAATGCTGCAGGAACTCGATATTGTGGTTGTGGATGAAGATTCGAGAAAAGAGATAGAAAAAATCACTAAGAAAAAAACAAGGCAGTCTGCCCATGTCGAAGTTGAAACGATCCGTATGGACATCCCGGACACGCAGTCCCGTGTCTCTGACCCGGTGAAGATGTACCTGAGGGAAATGGGCTCTATATCCCTGCTTACCCGGGAAGGTGAAGTGGAGATTGCCAAACGCATTGAAGAAGGTGAAAAGGAGGTACTGGCCAAGCTTCTGGAATCCTCCGTGGGCATAGAATACATAATTGAGCTGGGAAAGGAACTGAAGAACGGAAAGGTAAAGCTCAGAGATATCATCAATGATCTGGAAGATGATTACAACAGCTATTACAAACAACTGGGAGAAAAAAGGGATTCCCTCATCGGAGTTATCGATGAAATCAACAGATTGTATGAGGATCTTGTCCAGAAAAAGACCGAAATAAACAAGGGCCGCATTTCCAAGGCCGCAAAGGCGAAGCTTGCAACCCAGATTAAGGAGGGGCACAGGGAGATCGCGGGACTGGTAGATTCTTTCAGATTGGAAAAGAGACAGCTTGAACTGATGGTGGAAAAGTTCAGACAACGGGTTGCGGAAATTGAACAGTCGGAGCAGGACATCGCTGAATGCATGATGAAAGCCGGCGGAAAGTCCATACAGTACATCAACCGGTGTATCTCCAGAATGCCAAAATCCGCGGATGACACAACGGTCATTAAGTCTCTGGGTTTAACTAAAGCAGAGGCCATCGCTCTGAAGGAAAAGGCGGACCGGGCCCAGGAGGCCATCTCCCGGCTCAAGGAGCGCATGGATATGACTCCCAGGCAGTTGAAAACGGTTTTTAGGGAGGTTGAAGAAAGTTTTGATAAGGCACGCTCGGCCAAGCGGGAACTGATTCAGGCCAATCTGAGACTCGTTGTCAGCATCGCCAAAAAATACACCAACCGGGGGCTCATGTTTCTGGATCTCATTCAGGAAGGTAACATCGGATTGATGAAGGCTGTTGATAAGTTTGAATATCAGCGTGGCTACAAATTCAGCACATATGCCACATGGTGGATCCGGCAGGCAATCACAAGGGCCATTGCGGATCAGGCCAGAACGATTCGTATTCCGGTTCATATGATTGAAACCATCAACAAGCTGATCCGCACATCACG
>CAYTJI010000113.1:0-6241 GCA_964438065.1 uncultured Desulfobacteraceae bacterium
CAAAATGAACGCGCTGATGAATTTCACGGATGCTTCCTCCATGGATTTCGGCGAAGAACAGAACCTTTTTCTTGAAAAAGTCGGTCGTGTCATGCCATGGTTCGTTAATGCCTACGCGGATTTTGAGGTGTCGCCTGTCTATCGGGAGAGAGTCAACGAGATTATGCGCATGGACCGGAAGGAATGGCAGAAGACGGCGCCGACCCTGCATGAGGAAGACCGGATCCTGTCGCAACGGTTCCAGAAAAAAAACCAGAGCCATTATGCGATCAAATACAATCCGTTTATGGGGGTTATTTCCGACTATTTCATGAACGAGGATTGACGGCTTTGCAAAAAATTCAATAACGGCCCCGCGCCGGGTGGTCCCCGGAAAAATCCGGCAGAATACGGTTTTCATCTCCCCGGGGAGGGAAGATATTCACAGGAGGCTTACAGGTGTCACTCAGGTTGTACAATACGGCGACCCGAAGAAAAGAAGCATTCATTCCATTGAAAAAAGGTTCCGTCGGTATCTATGTGTGCGGGGTGACCGTATACGATCTCTGCCATATCGGGCATGCCCGATCAGCGGTCGTGTTTGATGTCCTGGTCCGGTATCTCAGGGCCACGGGATGTCAGGTCACTTATGTCAGAAATTTTACCGACGTGGATGACAAGATTATCCAAAGGGCGAACGAATTGGGAAAAATGCCGTCCGAGATTGCAGAACAATACATTGATGCCTTTCATGAAGATATGGGCCGGCTGGGGGTATTGAACGCAGACGTGGAGCCCCGGGCCACGGAACATATTGACGGCATGATCGACATGGTTTCGGCGCTTCTGGACCGGGGACACGCCTACCGGGCCGATGGTGATGTCTTTTTTTCCGTGGAAAGCTTTAAAGGTTACGGGGCGCTGTCCGGAAGAAAACTGGAGGACATGGAGGCGGGAAGCCGGGTTGCCGTAGATAAAAGGAAAAGACATCCGATGGATTTTGCGCTCTGGAAGGCCGCAAAACCCGGGGAACCGCAGTGGGAAAGCCCCTGGGGCCGGGGCCGGCCGGGCTGGCATCTGGAATGTTCGGTGATGAGTGTGCATTACCTGGGGTCGAGCTTTGACATCCACGGCGGCGGCAAGGATCTCCTATTTCCCCACCACGAGAACGAAAGAGCTCAGTCCATTGGCGCTTACGGCGGTGATTTTGCGAGGTACTGGGTTCACAACGGGTTTGTGACGGTAGAATCGGAAAAGATGTCCAAGTCGCTGGGAAATTTTTTGACGATCCGGGATGCGCTTGAGCGTTATCATCCCCAGGTGCTGCGACTGTTTCTGCTTTCCAGGCATTACCGCAGTCCCATAGATTTTTCCGGCGAAGCCGTGCGTGGCATGCAGTCCGGTCTCGTCCGGATTTACCGGACATTTCAGCGGCTGGAAGAAGTCCTGCCTCCCGAGAAACCCGATGCGGGCTTGTCCGGGGCTTTTCTTTCCGAGGATCTGTCCGCGGACGGGCCCCCGGAACCGTTCATGGAACAATTCATGGCGGTAATGGAAGAGGATCTGAACACGGCGAGCGCCACGGGCCTGATCTTTGAAAAGGTCCGTGAGGTGAACAAAGTCCTGGATTCCGGTGAAGGTTCGCCACCGGAACCGGTCCTTCAAAGCCTGTCGAGGGATCGCCGGAACCTCCTGATGGCCGGCCGTGTCCTGGGCCTTTTTGAGGAAAGTCCGGCGCGTTTTTTTGAAGAGATCGCAGTGAGGCCGGCCGGGGATCAGGTGGACCCGTCTGTGATTGAAAAAATGATCCAAGAGCGGGCCGCGGCCCGCAAAGAAAAAAACTGGGCAAGGGCGGATGAAATCCGGGATCAGCTGAAAAAAATGGGCGTGATCCTGGAGGACGGTCCACAGGGAACGACCTGGAGGTCCGATGTTTGATCTTGTTTCCGAACTATCCCCATGCGGGGATCAACCTGCAGCGATTCAAGCGCTTTCGGAGGGACTGGAGAGGGGTCTGGCCCATCAGGTCCTGCTGGGGGTCACCGGATCGGGGAAGACCTTTACCATGGCCCATGTCATTGCGGCGGTACAGAAACCCGCGCTGGTAATTGCTCCCAACAAGACCCTGGCCGCCCAGTTGTACGGAGAATTCAAGAACCTTTTCCCGCACAATGCGGTCGAGTATTTTGTCAGCTATTATGACTACTACCAGCCCGAGGCCTATATTCCCCAGTCAGACACCTATATTCAGAAGGATTCTTCCATCAATGACCATATCGACAAGATGCGTCACGCTGCCACACGGGCGATTCTCGACCGGGATGACGTGATCATTGTTGCCAGTGTCTCCTGCATTTACGGACTTGGATCCCCGGATGTCTATCATGATATGCTTCTTTACGTTGAAACGGGCACTGAAATCTCCAGGGAGCAGGCCATAAAGAAACTGGTGGAAATTCACTACGAGCGGGGGGACATGGATTTTTACCGGGGCAGGTTTCGGGTCCGTGGAGATGTTATTGACATCTATCCCGTGCATGAAGAGGAGCGGGCGGTACGCATCTGTTTTTTCGGGGATGAGGTGGAAGCCATTCAGGAAATCGATCCTCTGACCGGAAAATCGATCCGGTCGCTTGACCGGGTTGCGGTTTATCCTGCCACACATTACGTGACCACAACCGATGTCAGAGAAAGGGCGATCCGGCAGATCACGGAAGAGCTCCATGAACGCGTTGAGACGTTTCGCTCGCAGGGGAAGCTGGTGGAGGCCCAGCGGATAGAGGAACGGACGAGATTCGACCTGGAAATGATGATCGAAATGGGATACTGCCACGGAATCGAGAATTATTCCAGACACCTGACCGGCCGGGCGCCCGGGGAGCCGCCGCCGACACTTCTGGATTATTTCCCAAAGGACTTTTTTGTCATCATTGATGAGAGCCACATTACGATTCCGCAGCTCCACGGGATGTACCGGGGAGACCGATCCAGGAAAGAGACCCTCGTTGAATACGGCTTCCGGCTGCCATCGGCCCTGGACAACAGACCCCTGAGGTTCAAGGAGTTTGCGGAAAGGGTCCGTCAAACAATTTACGTGTCGGCGACACCCGGACCCTATGAGATGGAACATTCCCAGATGACCGTGGAGCAGATTATTCGGCCGACGGGATTGACGGATCCGCAGATCGAGGTGCGGCCGGCTCTGAACCAGGTGGACGATCTGCTGGGATGGATCCGGAAAAAGGTCGCGCAAAACGAGCGTGTTCTTGTCACCACGCTGACCAAAAAGATGGCCGAGGACCTTACGGAATATTATTCGGGCCTGGGTGTCAGGGTCCGGTACATGCATTCGGATATCAAGACAATAGAGAGAATGGAGATTATCCGGGATCTGCGGCTGGGAACTTTTGACGTGCTTGTGGGCATCAATCTGCTCCGGGAGGGTCTGGACCTGCCCGAGGTTTCTCTTGTGGCCATCCTGGATGCGGACAAGGAAGGTTTCCTCCGCTCCGAGCGGTCCCTCATCCAGACATGCGGAAGAACCGCCAGGCATATCAACGGCCGGGTCATTCTCTATGCGGACCGTGTGACGGTTTCCATGAAACGGGCCATGGATGAGAGCCGCAGAAGACGGAAGATCCAGTTGGCATACAATGAAGCCAACGGAATCACGCCCACGTCCATACGGAAAAATATTGATGTTATTCTCGGTTCACCGTACGAGGCAGACTATGTGACCGTTTCGGCCGTAGCGGAAACGCCTGCCGGGTATCTGCCCCCCGAACGGATCAGCGAGATGATCAACGATCTGACAGAAAAAATGAAAGAGGCATCAAAGCGGCTCGAGTTTGAAAATGCCATCCTGCTGAGGGATCAGATAAAAGAACTCGAAAAAAAAGAATTTGAAACCCTGACATTTGGATAATCTGGAGATGCTCATGAAAACAGACCAGAGAGAAAAAGTCGGTGAGATAATGGATTCCGATCATAGAATGATTGAGGAATGTCTCAAGGCCTTCCAGGCCCTTGGACAGGAGGATGTTCACCCGGAACCATTGTTTCAGAAGGTCAAGCTGATCTACCACTCCATGGAAGAGCACGAAAAAGAGCTGTTTTTCCGGACGATAATCGAGCGTGTAGAGGTGCCCAAGGAAGAAATGCAGCCGTATCTGGAAGCGCTGATCGACTGCAGTCCGGGGGACCCCAAATGGCCTTCTCTGCTTTCCGAGGTACGGAACCGTTTTTATTCCCCCCGTTTGAAGCTATTGAAAAAAATCTCCTATTCTTCCGGCGGATTAAAATTCCTCCTTGATTTCAGAGGGGATCTGCTGACGATTCAGCGTTCGTCGGATCTTGATCTGAAACCCCTGGACTCGGATATTGTGTTCCTGTTTGAGATGTGGTTTCAGGAAGGCTTTCTGTATCTGGAGGAAATTACACTGGATTCGTCTTACAGACAGATTGAGCGGATCAAAAACAGTGATATGGTACACCCCATGGCGAGCATCGAAGAAATGGGCCAGCGGCTGGGGAAGGACCGCCGGTGTTTTGCCCTCTATCATCGTTTGCTCCCCAGGGAGCCCATTGTTTTTATTGAAGTTGCCCTGACCAAGGGGCTGGCCAGAAACGTCTCGGAAATTATGGCGCGGGCCGGAGGCAGGAGAGGAAGGGGAAAGGTGGACACGGCCGTATTTTACTCCATAAACAATACCCAGAACGGACTGGCGGGGCTTGGACTGGGGAAGATGCTGGTCGGAAAGGTGGTTGATTCCCTGAAAAAGGAGAATGAGAAAGTCCGAAATTTTGCCACATTGAGTCCTGTCCCCGGTTTCTGGCAGGGGTATCTGAAGCCCATCCTGGAAGGGAGAGATGACGCATTTTCCCTTAAATCCGGGGATATCATATCTTTTTTCTCAAAAAAAGATGTGGCCAGGATCCTGAAAAAAGCGGGCGAGGAACCTGAAAATCTCGGACAGTTCAACGCAGCGCTGGTGTCGATTCTGTCGGACAGTGCATGGGCGGTGGACGATGATCTGGTCCGAATCCTGCGTGACCCCATGGTTAAGATTGCGTATCATTACATTGCGAATGAAAAGAATCCCAGAGGGAAACCCCTGAATCCGGTGGCCAATTTTCATCTTGGAAACGGGGCCACGGTCTCTGTGAGCAATGTCAATTTTTTGGCCAACCCTTCAGAAAAGGGCCTGGAGGAATCATGCGGGATTATGGTCAATTACATTTATACGTTCAGTTGGTTGAGCCAGATTCGAAGATCGTTCCGGTGGTTTGACAGGATGGAGGTCCGGGGATTTTTCAGATAGTCCGTGAAACGGATTTTTGTTGAAATGCGGAACAGGATAATATCTTGGTAGGGAAAAAATCCAGAACCCGGTGCATCCGATGTGGTCTCTGCTGCCGGAGCACAAGCCCGACCCTCCAGTTGCAGGATATCCACTTGGTGAAAAACGGGCTGATTCCGGCGACCGATCTCTACACGATCCGGGTGGGGGAACTTGTTCGTGACCCCATCCGACAAGAGCTTCGGATTACCGATGAGGAGCGGATCAAGATAAGGGAAAAAATGGACGCCGGCGGATGCATCTATTATGATGAGGAAGCAAAGGCCTGCCGGATTTATGAACACAGACCCGCCCAGTGCTCGGCCCTTGCATGTTGGGATGACAGCCGGTTTATGGCGGTTTTCAACCGCCCGGGGTTGACCAGAAACGCGGTTATTGACGATCCTATTGTCTCTGGCCTGATCGAGAAACACGAGATCCGGTGCGGCTACCGCGGCCTTGACGAACAGGTCATGCGGATCCGCACGGAAGGGGAGAAGGCCGTTGAACAGATCATATCCATTGTCGGATTTGATCTTCACCTGAGGTCTTTTCTGTCGGAAAAAGGGGTTGTGGACCCGGGTGAGATGGACCTTGTCTTCGGCCGACCGCTTGTCGAGACTATTGCCATGTTCGGGTTGCGGGTGATCAAGGACCCTGACGGCTCTTTTTTCCTGACTGCCTGCCGGAACAGTGCCTGAGCATGTTTTTCCGGACTTGTCGCATTCAGAAGGGGGTCCGGGACGGGGTGCAAAAATGCCGTCAATTTCGGACAGATCGCGGAAGGCCGGCCAGTTGACAAACGGGCTTGCAATTTCAGTGGATTCTGTGATACAAATTAACCTATGGTGGGTGTAGCTCAGCTGGCAGAGCACTGGGTTGTGGCCCCAGCGGTCGTGGGTTCAAATCCCATCACTCACCCC
>CAYTJI010000114.1:0-6226 GCA_964438065.1 uncultured Desulfobacteraceae bacterium
CATTGGAATAGGATCGCTTATTAACAAGATTTTTCAGATCGATGGGAGGGATATCATGGATCAGAAGGAAATTCTGGCCAAGCTTGACCGTGTCGACGATTTACCCACGTTGCCTTCCGTTGCCATGGAGGTCAACGCCCTGCTTCAGGATTACGATACGCCCATGGAAAAACTGGTGCAGACCATAGAAAAAGATCAGGCCATGGTCCCGAAGATCCTGAAACTGGTCAATTCAGCATTTTACGGGCTCCCGTCCAGGATCAGCGACATCTCCCGTGCCGTGTCCATCCTGGGTTTCAATACGGTGAGAAACGCTGTTGTCACTCTTTCCATTATTGAGGCTTTTTCAGAAAAAGGCCCTGGACGAGGATTCGATATCAAGCGTTTCTGGTTCCATTCACTCGGCGTGGCGGTAACCAGTAAGTATCTTGCCAAAAAGACGGAATTCCATTCTCCTGAAGAAGCCTTTACCGGCGGATTATTGCATGACACCGGCAAGGTCGTTCTTTACAGGTATTTTAAGGATCTTTTTGAAAAAGTAATGAGATCCGTTGGCGAAAACGGGCTGACATTTTATGACGCGGAGAAAAGGGAACTCCCTGTTACGCATGCCATGATCGGAAGTTATTTGGCCGAAAAATGGCAGCTTCCTGCGGCTCTTGTAGATGTTATCCGGTATCACCATGAATTGGCAACGGACGTGGCGGATTTCGAAATGCTCCAAATTGTCCATGCGGCCGATGTAATTATAAATCAGTACGATGGGGATCCGGACCATAATGTCCGTCCTTCGGATATGGATGCCGGGCCGGACCGTAAAATAGGCGAAATGTTTCAACTGGCCCCCGAGTGGTTCCCCGACGTTTTGGACGAAATCCATGTGGCCTGTGGGAGTTTCCTGGAGGAATAGACGGATGAGCGATCAGGAACATGCCGTTTTATGTGTGGATGATGAGGAAAATATATTACGTTCTCTGAAAAGGCTGCTCAGGAACGAGGGGTACCGGCTTCTTACCGCATCCAGCGGAAAAGAGGGGCTGAGGATCCTTGAAGAGAACCGGGTTCACCTGGTGATCTCCGACCAGCGGATGCCCGGAATGAACGGCGCCGAGTTTTTGGCCCAGGTAAAGGAACGGTACCCGGATACGATTCGAATATGCCTGACCGGCTACACGGACGTCGATTCAATTACCGAGTCTATCAACAAGGGGCATATCTACAAATTCATGTTAAAACCCTGGAATGATCAGGGCCTGAAGCTTGAGATCAGGCAGGCACTGGATCAATATGAACTGAGTCAGACGAACATGGCCCTGAATAAAGAATTGATTGAGAAAAATGCGGAATTAAAAAGGATTAATGAAAATTTAGAAAAGATGGTCCAGGAAAGGACGATTGATCTGGAACTGAAAAATCGGGCGCTTGAACTTTCCCACGCCATGCTGGGAGATCTCCCGGTCCCGATAATAGGCGTGAGCGCAGACAAAATGATCGTCATGGTGAACCGGAAAGCCGAGGCACTCTCGATCAAGGGGAACAGGATTGAAGTCGGGCGGGATTTTTCATGTTTTTTTGGCGAGGATCTTGAACAACATCTCGTCCGCGCCATGGAGGACAACAGCCCTGAACACTTCAGGGATTATGATATTGCCTCTCATCTGTACAACATCGATTTTCTGCCTTTGTCGGGAAGGTTCCGGGGAAAGGGGCTCATGGTCCTTTTTTACCTGTCGGATGTATCATGGCTTCAGGCGGATCAAGGCGTCAATCAAGAGAGTGTGGGAGGATGAGATTGATGAAGATGAAAACAGGTGTGGACAGGCTGGAAACCGATGCCCGGGCCCATCAGCGTGAACAAGACCCTTATCGGCAGGCAATGAAGGAATTTCTGTCCGTTTTTGATGACATTGATGAGGCCATTTATATTTCCGATCCGGATACCTATGAACTGCTTTACGTGAACGAAACAGTCCGGAAAAACTGGGGTGACGGGGTCGGACGGAAGTGTTATGAAGCACTTCAGCATCGAGCGTCCCCCTGTCCGTTTTGCACCAATCCTATGATTTTTGGAAAGAACCTGGGAAAGGCCCATACCTGGGAATCCCGGAACCGTGTCAACAACCGGTGGTACCGCTGTACGGACAAGGCCATCCAGTGGCCGGACGGGCGGATGGTGCGTTACGAACTGGCTATTGACATCCATGAGCACAAGCTGGCCGAGGAGGCGCTCCGGGAATCCGAACTGAAGTTCCGCACCCTGTACGAGACATCCGACGATGCCATCATGCTTTTGGATGAAAACGGGTTTTCGGACTGTAACCCGGCAACCCTCAGGATCTTCGGCCTGTCAAGCCTGGAGGAATTCTGCGCCTGTCACCCGGCCGATCTCTCGCCCGCTACCCAGCCCGACGGCACGGACTCCATGACCCTCGCGAAAAAACATATCCGGACAGCTATGGAAAAAGGCGTCAACCGGTTTGAGTGGGTGCACCAGCGGAAGGACGGCACGCCATTCGCTACAGAGGTGTTATTGAACCGCATGGTCCTGAACGGGGAAAAAGTGGTTCAGGCCGTGGTCCGGGATATCTCGGAACGAAAAAAGGCTGAAGAGGAATTGCAAAAGGCCAAGGAAAGGGCTGAAACATATGCTGAAAAAATAGCGGAACATGTCAAGGAGATGGAATTGAAAAATATGGAACTGGCCGAGGCCAGGCGCAGGGCGGAGGCGGCCAGCCGGGCAAAGAGCGCGTTTCTGGCCAACATGAGCCATGAGATTCGAACCCCCATGAACGGGATCATTGGTTTCGCGGATATGCTTTTGGATACGACGCTTGATGAAACCCAGATCGATTACGTCGAAACCATAAAGAGGAGCGGGGACGCATTGGTTGCCTTGATCAATGATATCCTTGATTTTTCAAAAATTGAGGCCGGCCAACTGGATTTTGAGGAGATTGATTTTGATCCTGAAATTCTGGCCTATGATGTATGCGATCTCATCCGCCCGAAGATCGGGGCCAGGCCCATCGAGATCCTGTGCCGGATCGGGGACAGCGTGCCCGCCAAGGTCAACGGAGATCCGCTACGGTTCCGGCAGGTCCTGATGAACCTGATGGGAAACGCCCCGAAATTTACGGAATCCGGAGAGATCGAACTTTCGCTGGATGTTGAAGAGGAAACGGAAGACCGCGTGAAATTCCACGCGATGGTCCGGGATACCGGTATCGGGATCCCGGATGACAGGCTTGAATCCATTTTTGAAGCGTTTCAACAGGCGGACAGTTCAACGACGCGGAAATATGGCGGGACCGGTCTTGGACTGTCCATATGCAAGCGGATATCCAACCGCATGGGCGGAGATGTCTGGGCGGAGAGTGAAGAGGGAAAAGGCAGTACATTCCATTTTACGGGATGGTTTGGTAAAGTCGGGATGAAAGAGGCTGAATGTTTTGTCGAGACGTCCCTTGTCGGTAAAAAGGCGCTGATCGTGGATGACAATCAACTGAATCTGGACATTTTAAGCCATGACCTGCGGCTGGCCGGCATGGATGTGACGGCCCTGAGGGCCCCGGAAGCGGTGATACCCGCGCTGGAAACTGCCATGAAAGCGGGTGAGCGGTTCGATGTCTGCATTTCGGACATCCAGATGCCGGGCATGAGCGGGTATGAAGTGGCCCGGGCCATACGGGAGTTTGAACTGAAAAATAGCGGGGTTTGCATAAAGCGCCTTCCTCTGGTTGCCCTGTCCTCGCTGATGGACCGGGATGCAAAACAATGTGAACAGGCCGGATTCGACGGGTTTCTGAACAAACCGGTCCGGAGAGAAAAGCTTTACCGGATGTTAAGGCGGGTTATGGCTGCCGGAGATGAAACAGAAAAGAAAAAGACGACCGAATCGAAGAAAATCGCGACCCAGTATTCGGTTCGGGAAGACATAAAGCACGGGGTGAGGATTCTTTTGGCGGAGGACAACCCCGTCAATCAGAAGCTGGCCAAACTGATGCTTGGAAAAGCGGGTTACCATGTCGCGGTCGCCGGTGACGGGAGGCAGGCCCTGGAAATGTATGTGGCGGCTCCCGATGACTTTGATTTGATTTTCATGGATATCCAGATGCCCGAGATGGACGGGTTTGAGGCCACAAAAGAGATTCGTAAATGGGAAAAGCAAAACGCACCGGCTGCGCCATCCGCCCACATCCCGATCGTGGCCATGACTGCCCATGCAATAGAGGGAGATATGGAAAGATGTCTTGCGGCGGGCATGGATGACTATATAACCAAACCCATTAAAAGAGAGCTTGTGTATCAGACCGTTGAAAAGTGGGTTTTGAAAAAACGGTAAAGCAGCGATGAAATTCCTGGTCGTTGATGATGAGCCGGTCAGCCGGAAAAAGATGGAGATGATCCTGTCGCATTTCGGTCAATGCGAAACCACGGAAACCGGGCGCAAAGCCGTGGACAGGTTCCATGCGTCACTGGGTAAAGGAGATCCGTTCGATCTGATTACACTGGATATATCCATGCCGGATATGGACGGCATCACGGCCTTGCTGAAAATCAGGGAAGCGGAAAGAATGTTTTGGATAAACTCGGGGCAGGGTGCAGGCAAGGTGAAGATCATGATGGTTACGGCTCACGCCAAAAAAGACATCGTCCTGAACTGTATCAAGGCCGGCGCTGACGACTACGTGGTCAAGCCGTTTGACCGGGAGATCGTGTCGGGAAAACTGCAGGCGATGGGCATCAGGCCGGCCGGATAGCAGATGTCAGGTTCATTTCCGCCACCCACACGGACGCACACAGATAAAAGAAATGTCCGTGTGTGTCCATGTGGGGGGTCTGTGGCTTTTTTGGAGGTAATTCATGAAAGAGAAAGAATCCGGGGCTGCGAGCGAACTGCGTGAATGTGCGGAGATACTGGGGGCACTGATCAAAGACGAGCAGGACGTTCGGAAGCTGTCTTCCGAGCAGATCAGGCGCCTTATCAATGAACGGCGGATCCGGCAGGCTGAACTCAGCAGACAGAAGGAAGAATGGGAGCTGACCTTTGACGCGGTGCCGGATCTGATCGCGATTATTGATAAAGATTACCGGATAAAACGGGTCAACAGGGCCATGGCCGATAAACTGGGGGTTTCCCCTGCGGAAGCCGTTGGGCTGACCTGTTATGAGCATGTTCACGGGACCCGGGAACCCCCTCCCTTCTGCCCCCACGCGAAATTGTTGACGGACGGCCGGGGGCACCGGGCCGAAGTGGCCGAAGAGCGCCTGAAGGGGATCTATTCGGTCAGCGTATCGCCGCTTCCGGATCCTGAAGGAAATGTTATCGATTCCGTGCATATTGCCCATGAGATCACCGAATTGAAGAAGGTGGAAGAGGATCTGCGTGAAAGTGAAAAAAACTATAGAATTCTTTTGGAAAATGTTGGGGCGGCAGTCATCCATTTCGACACGGAGTTTAAGATTGTTATGGCGAATAACCGTGTGTGCAGGGATTGGCAGATGGACTTGGAAACCCTGAAAGGCAAGTCCCTGCGCGATATATTCCCCGAAAACGAGGCTGAGCGGTATGAACGGAGATTTCTGGATGTTGCGGCCAAAGGCAAAGGCGCGGAATTTGAAGATCTGATCGAGATTGGGGGTGTAAAACGGTGGATGATGTCCCGGATCGATACCGTGAAAAACGCTGAGGGGGAACTCACGGGTTATATTGAGATCCTTTATGATATCTCTGACCGTAAAGCAGCTGAAGAACAAAAGGCCCTGCTTGAGGCCCAGCTTCGCCAGACCCGGAAAATGGAGTCGATCGGTACACTTGCCGGGGGCATCGCCCACGAGTTTAACAACATGCTTGGGATCATCATCGGAAACGCCGAACTGGCGTTGCTGGAGCTGCCGGAAGGAAATTCAGCGCATCATAACCTGCAGGAAATCCTTGCCGCCGGGATCCGGGCCAGGGAAGTTGTGAAACAGCTCCTGGATTTCAGCCGAAAAACAGATGGGGCGTTGAAACCGCTTCACCTGTCCCCTGTAATAAAAAAATCGCTTAAATTGGTTCGTTCTTCGATCCCTGTAACCATAGAAATACACCAAGACATCTCTGCCGAATACGATACCGTAAAAGCGGACGCGACCCGGATCAGCCAGGTTCTCATAAATCTTTGTGCCAATGCAGCCCACGCCATGGAAGATGACGGAGGGGTACTTAACGTAGGCCTTGATAATA
>CAYTJI010000115.1:0-6216 GCA_964438065.1 uncultured Desulfobacteraceae bacterium
GTCAGTCATCACGTTAGTCTTGCTGATTATTCTCGGGTAGCCACTGTTCGCCGGCATACTCGGAGCAACTCTTCTGGGACTTTATGTGAACCAGGTTGATTTCATGGCGGTTCCGATTGAGATTTTCCGCCTGGCAACCGCCCCCGTCCTGCTGGCCATCCCGCTCTTTACCTTTGCAGGCTATATGATGGCCGAGGGGGGGACATCGACCCGTCTGGTCCGCTTTTCCAAAAGCCTGTTCGGATGGATTCCCGGGGGACTTGGCGTTGTTGCCCTCGTCTCCTGCTCTTTTTTCACGGCAATCACCGGAGCAACCGGTATTACGATCATCGCGCTTGGCGGACTGCTTCTTCCCGCCCTTGTCTCCGAGGACTATGAGCGAAATTTCTCTCTTGGCCTGATAACAACATCGGGCAGCCTCGGGCTTCACTTTCCTCCAAGCCTGCCGGTCATCCTCTACGGCTTTGTTTCCGGCGTCAGTATTGAAAAACTCTTTATGGCCGGACTGGTCCCGGGCATGCTCATGGTCGGCATTCCGTGCCTCTTTTCCGTGTACATGGGGAAAAAATGGAGGCTCAAACGGCCTGCCTTTTCAGGCGCTGAATTTTTTTCCGCTTTCAGGGAAGCCGTCTGGGAAATTCCAATTCCGATTCTGATCATTGCGGGCATTTATTCCGGGTTTACCACCGCTACGGAGGCGGCCGCCCTCACAGTCGGGTATGTTCTGTTTATCAAGACAGCAATTTTTCACGAACTAACCCTGATAAAGGACCTTCCCCGCATCATGAAACAGAGCATGATCATGGTGGGCAGTATCATGATCATCCTGGGTGCCGCGCTCGCTTTTACCAATTATCTGATCGACGCGATGATTCCCTCGAAGATCCTGGATTTCATGGAGGGCATTGTCACATCAAAGATTGGGTTCCTTCTCCTGCTCAATATTTTCCTGATCGTTGTCGGTTGTATGATGGATATATTCAGCGCGATTCTGGTCGTGGTACCACTCATTGTGCCCCTGGCTGAAAAATTCGGCATTAATCCCCTGCACCTGGGTGTTGTCTTCCTGGCCAACCTCGGAATCGGATACAACACCCCTCCGGTCGGTCTGAACCTTTTCATCTCAAGTTCAAGATTTGAGCGGCCGGTCACACAGATATACCGGGCCACGCTACCGTTTCTTCTGCTTCTCCTCATCGCTCTGGCAATCATTACATACTGGCCGGGGCTCAGCCTTTTTTTGCCGGATCTGTTGGGTGGGCAATAGCCCAGGCATGAAGCATGCTCCCGGGACACCTGATTTTCCATAAAGAGCATCCCATGTCAGCAACCCGGATTCTGTGAAATGTGAGGTCAATGGCTCAGGGTTTATAATGAACGTGATTTTTTTCATAATCGTTGCCATTTCATTTTTCTCCGCCGGATGGCACCAGATCCACTGGCTGGCGGGCAACGGCCAGACCTCTCCTATGGAAGCCCTCACCAGGGCCATGGTTGACTCCGCTGCAGGTTCCGTTGAACTCGCTCTCGGCCTGATCGGAGTCATGACCCTTTTTCTCGGCCTGATGAAGGTGGCCGAAGCAGGCGGACTGCTCACGATTCTGGCCAGAATCATCCGGCCGCTGATGGTCAGACTTTTCCCGAACGTGCCTCCGGAACACCCGGCAATGGGAAGCATGATCCCGCACATGTCGGCCAACGCTCTCGGACTGGGCAATTCGGCCACGCCTTTCGGCATTCGCGCGATGCAGGAGCTTGATAAGCTGAACACCCGGCCTGGAACAGCAACGGATTCCATGGTCCTCTTCCTGGCTATTAACACCTCCAACGTGACGCTTCTGCCTACGGGTGTTATCGCGCTCCGCGCAGCTGCCGGGTCCACGGATCCGGCGGGGATCCTGCCGACCACGCTGTTCGCCACCCTGTGCTCGACCATTACAGCCGTATTCGCGGCCAAGCTGTATGCCGGACTGGCCGCACGTACACGCCCGGATGAATGTGAAAATCCCCATGCCGGTTCTCCGGAAGAAAAAGTTCCTGCTATTGAAGCAGTACCGGCATATCCTGTCTGGGTGAGCCTGATCGCGCTGTGTGGATTGATATCCCTGATCCCTTTGACCATATTGTACGGCGGATCCATCTCCCCGTGGATCATTCCCGGTCTCATGGTCGGTTTTCTTTCCTTCGGGATCGTCAGACATGTCCCTATCTATGAAGTATTCGTTGACGGGGCCAGAGAAGGGTTCCAGGTAGCTGTAAAAATCATTCCTTTCCTGGTAGCCATACTCGTCGCCGTCGGCATGTTTCGCGCCAGCGGTTCCATGGACGCCATGGTAAATTTCCTGGGCCCATGGACGCAGAAGATCGGCCTCCCGGCCGAAGCCCTTCCTATGGCGCTTCTCCGTCCCCTGTCCGGGTCAGGGGCATACGGAATCATGGCGTCCATTATCAATGATCCTACGATCGGTCCGGACAGCTACACCGGATACCTGGTATCAACTCTCCAGGGCTCGACTGAAACGACATTTTATGTTCTGGCTGTTTATTTCGGTGCCGTTCAGGTACGGCGCGTCCGTCATGCCCTTGCGGCGGCTATCACCGCCGATGTAGCAGGCATCGCGGCTTCGGTAATGATCTGTTCCCTCCTTTACGGCTGAGCTGAATGCATGGGCCCGGGTCGGAAAGGCTGAACGCTTTTTTGTTTGACGATTACAACCCTTTCAAATTATGGTACGTATTCCTTGGCACAAAACCGGCATATACCAGGGTTATCGGGGTTTGATCCCAGCCTGAAAACCCGATTATGCGAGAAAACACAACTAAGGGGAGACCTTCTGAAAAATGCCCGGTTTTGTGCCTGCTCAGGAAAGACAAAAATTTCAGCCGCAGGAAAGGTGAATATTTTGACAATTGAAATTTGAGTCTGATGTCGAGGAGGTGCTAATGCGATCGTTTTTCAGACGGCTTGAAAAACCGGGCCACACCCGGGACGGCCTGCCCCGGCCATCAGATTCAAATATCCGGGATCTGGAAATCAAAGGTCTCAAAGGGATTCTTCATGGTGAAAAAACTCAAAGCACATATCATCAATAGAGAATGGTGTAAGGGCTGCGGGATATGTGTTCATTTCTGCCCCGGAAATGTGCTCGAGCTTGATGAGGAAGATAAAGTTACAGCAGTCAGGCCGGCGGACTGTATCTGCTGCCGGCAGTGTGAACTCAGATGCCCGGACCTCGCTATAGAAATAGAACTGGAAAACAAATCCATTCCGGAGCCGGGAAATGACTGAAAACATAAAATTCGTTCAGGGAAACGAGGCCTGTGTGGAAGGGGCCTTGTATGCAGGCCTTGATTTTTTCGCGGGTTATCCGATAACCCCTTCGACTGAAATCGCAGAACACCTGGCAACCCGGCTGCCCCGCGTCGGAGGCCGGTTTCTCCAAATGGAAGATGAAATTGCTTCTATCTGTGCCATCATAGGCGCATCCCTTACCGGCCACAAAGTCATGACAGCAACAAGCGGTCCGGGCTTTTCCTTGATGCAGGAGGGACTGGGTTTTGCCGTGATGGCGGAAATCCCCTGTGTCATCGTCGATGTCCAGCGCGGGGGTCCCTCGACCGGCAACCCGACTCACGTAAGCCAGGCAGACGTAAATCAGGCCCGCTGGGGGACCCACGGGGACCACGCCATCGTCGCCCTGACCGCTTCCAATCACCAGGACGTTTTCGCGATGACTGTAGAGGCCTTCAATATTGCCGAAACATTCAGGACACCCGTGGTTCTCCTTCTGGACGAGGTGATCGGCCACATGCGGGAAAGACTGACTGTCCCGGAACCGGACGTCGTGCCGGTTGTCAGGCGTCTCAGAACCTCTGCCGGGGAAGGCGTGGACTACCATCCTTATCTTCCAAGAGAAGACGGACGGCTTCCCATGTCTGATTTCGGCGGTGTACACCGGTATAATGTTACCGGCCTGTTCCATGACATGTGGGGATTCCCGACCGACAACCCGAGAGCGGTACATGATCTTACCCGCCACCTGGTGGACAAGATTCAGAATCGTGTGCATAAGTTGGCAAGATTCAAGGAATATTACCTCGAGGATGCCAGAATTCTCTTGATTGCCTATGGGTCCGCTGCCAGGTCCGCTCTGCAACTGGTGGAGCAAAGGCGGAGCCGGGGGGAACGTATCGGGCTTCTGGAACTCCAGACCCTTTGGCCTTTCCCTTCCGGCCTGATCAGGGAAAAATGTGCCGACGCGCGATACGTGGTTGTTGTGGAAATGAATATGGGGCAGGTCCTTCGGGAAGTCAAGGTTGCCGTGGAAGATCAGGAAAAGGTTTTCCTGGCCAATCGAATCGATGGAAGCCTGATCAACCACCATGATATTATGAATATCCTGCGGATCATCCAATCAAAGGGAGTGTGAACCGTGGCGATAAAAGACTATATCAGAGAACGTTTCTTTCCGCACATCTGGTGCCCCGGCTGCGGCCACGGCATTGTTCTCAACAGCCTTCTCAGGGCGGTGGAAAGCCTCGGCCTGAGCAAGAATGAAATCGTCATGGTATCCGGGATCGGGTGTTCGTCCCGCATTTCCGGTTATGTGGATTTTCATACCCTTCACACGATTCACGGACGGGCACTTGCCTTTGCCACCGGAGTCAAAATGAGTCGTCCTGAACTGAACCTGATTGTCCCCATGGGAGACGGAGACGCGCTGGCCATTGGTGGCAACCACTTCATCCATGCGGCAAGGCGGAATATTGATATAACGGCTATCATCATGAACAACCGTATTTATGGCATGACCGGCGGGCAGTTTTCTCCCCTGTCCGGCTTCGGTTCCCTGGCAACAACCGCACCGTTCGGAAATATCGATCATGATTTTGATATTGTCTCCCTTTCCAAGGCCGCAGGCGCCACCTTTGTCGCGCGGACAACGACCTACCATGTCCGGCAGATGGCGGATATCTTCAGGCAGGCCATTCTTCATGAAGGATTTTCCGTGGTTGAAGTCATGTCACAATGCCCCACCTATTTCGGCAGAAAAAACAAACTGGGAAGCGCTGTTGATATGATGGAGTATTTCAAAACCCATACCACCCCGGTCGGTTCCCCATCAAAAGAAAAAAATCCCGATCTTATCGAACGAGGGATCTTTATTCAGCAAGACAGACCAGAGTACTGCAGGGAATACGAAAAAATCATGGGAAGGGCAATGAAGGGAATCTGACCATGGAAAAATGCAGAATGGTACTTTCAGGTTCCGGCGGGCAGGGTGTTATTACAGCCGCGATCGTAATTGCAGAAGCTGCCGTGCTGCATGAAGGCCTGATCGCCGTTCAATCCCAGGTGTACGGACCTGAAGCCCGGGGGGGAGCAGCCCGGAGTGATGTCATCATATCGGAATCACAGATCAATTACCCAAAAGTGATACAGCCCAATATCCTGGTCTGTCTGACTCAGGCGGCATACGACAAGTTTTCGCCTAGTATTCGGCCGGGAGGACTCCTTCTTACAGACACCAAGCATGTAAAAACAAACCCCAAGGTGGATGCCCGTCAGATCGAACTGCCCATGTACCAGACGGTAATGGACGAGATCGGCAAATCCATTGTCTTCAATATATGCATGGTCGGTGCTGTACTCGCATTGACAAACCTGATTAAACCGGAGTCTATCACGAAGGTCCTGGCGGACAGAATCCCGGCTGATGTTCTTGAAATGAACCGGAAAGCGCTTGAACTGGGAATCACTCTGGCAAAAACCGCCGGATTCCGGGTCTTGTGACACGGCCCGCCGACATTTCCGGATCCAGTGTAAGAGGAAAACCGGCAGGAACAGTCTCTTGGGCCATCCGGACTATTGCTGAAGGATTTCAGCCTGTATCCCGGTAACCACGTCCTCTCCGATCCAGGTATCGTTGTCCAGCTTTCTGATTATCGCACTGCCCAGGATCGGATGCCCGGTATATACCGCCGGGCCTGTTTTGATCCGAAAATAGATCTTGTAACTATCTTCAGCGATTCTTGTTTTCCCGATAACCGTAAATTCTTTTATTTTAAAATACCTTGACAAAACAGTGTCTGGAGGAAAACCTTTGCTCCTGTAAGGTTCCGCCCATCCTGTAGATATAAACCCGGCAAAAGAGCCACACAACACGGCCAGCAAGAAAAGTGTTTTCATTCTTTCCTCCCGATGAAAAATTTTAA
>CAYTJI010000116.1:0-6201 GCA_964438065.1 uncultured Desulfobacteraceae bacterium
AATTTGAATGAGGCCATAAAGGCTGGGATTTTTGAAAACAGTTTGCCCTCCGGGAGCGTCGAGTTTGCAGGTTTTAGGTGGAATTATTCCGTCCTGCACAGGGGAAACGGCGCGCATCGCACGGGTGGTCATAATTTTCGCCTTTCCCCTCTCATAGTCCGGGATCTTCGACTTGATTCGGCACAAAATCGGTCATTTTTCAAAAGTCTCGTTATCTTCCTCCTCCCCCGGACCTGGCGGCGGGGATCCCTTTGCATTTTCGAGACGATCCATGAATGTCCGACTGGTGGTCCTCAAAAGGTCCTCGGCATGAAACCCCCACAGCCGAACCAGATTCACCAGGCAGAAAAGCAAGGTTCCCGCCTCACGGCCGAACACGGTCCGGTCCCGCCTGCCGACTGCGGATTTCAATGCCTCAAAATGTTCGACAACATCCTCCCAGACGGCAGCGTCATCAGCAGGGTCTTTCCCTTCACCGGAAATCTTACCAGCCAATCTGTGCGCAAACATGACGGCAGGCATGCTCACGGGCGGGCTCTTCGGACAGCCGCTGCCCTGTGTGGAAAGTTTTTTCTCTTTCCTCTTTATCCGGGCCCAGTTACAGGCCACATCCTCCGCAGTTTTTATCCGCTCACCACCGAATACGTGCGGATGCCGCCGGATCATCTTGTCAACAATCCTCTCCTCCACATCGGCAAAATCAAATTCATTTTTTTCCTCGGCCAGACGCGCCAGAAAAAAGATGTGAAACAGGAGATCTCCCAGTTCCTCGCACACATCATCCGGACAGGATTGTTCAATGGCATCCAGGACTTCGTAGGCCTCCTCCAGGAGATATAATTTTATGCTGTCAGGTGTCTGCGCGGCATCCCATGGGCACCCCCCCGGTCCCCGAAGTTGCGCCACCAGCTCAACCAGTGCTTCCGTAGCATTAAAAAGCCTGTCAGGATCCATTTTCTCCCGGGAACAATACTGCTTCCCCATCCGTGACCACGCGGGCCGTGAACCAATCCCTCTGTACCGCTCTGGCGTTATTTTCCTGTTTTTTGTTGTCCATAAACTTGCGCTTCCATTTCTCGTAGAATCCCGGAGAAATCATCCCGGCTATGGTCTGGTACGAGGAAATGACCCACGGAGCCAGTCTCGAACCGGCAATCAGTGGGGTTTTTGACGGCACAAAAAAGGTCAGAAGGATAATCGCAACATAGGTGACAATAATGCCTTTCAGAACGGCCAGGGCCGCACCCAGCGCCTTATCCGTCCAGCCAATCGGTGTTTTTCGCAGAATGTTCTTCAGACCCCAGCCAATCAGATTGCACAGCACGAGAACAAGAAAAAAAATGAGAGCAAAGCTCAGCAACTGAAGGCCGAAGGAATCCCAGGAACGCAGGTATGATTTCAGGAACACGGTCATCCGGCCATGCAGTCGAAGCCCCGCGAAAATACCCAGAATAACGCCGGACAGGGAAGCGATTTCCATAAAAAAACCACGGAATATACCCCGGACGATAAAAAAGCCCATAACGATGATGATACTGATATCCAGAAGGTTCATAGCGAGTGCTTTTATCAGAGCGCCTTGTCTCCGTCAAGATGAATAATCATCTTGACGGACCCGCGGATACCTGCTCTACAATTGCCTGAGCGCTCAAATCATCTCTGTAACCCCAAATCCGCGATTGACGGGGTTTCGGCAGTGAAATATATTGAAAAACCTCGTTGGATCAGGTAGATATGTGCGCAGAGTTTGGGTAAGACTTTGCGTTTGCCCCTGTCTGTTTTTTGGGGGGAAATCACACGCCGCTTTCCGGGCAGGCCGGAGACGGCTTTCAAAGCGGAGAAGGAGGACACACATGGCCGTCGATTGTCGCAAATGCGAGCACTATTATGTGTCCTGGGACAAAAATTTCCCCCATGGATGCAGGTCCATGGGATTCAAAAGCAGGCAACTCCCCGCTGTGGCTGTCCGGAAGGCAACGCCGGATATGGATTGTCAGTCGTTCCGGGAAAGGGGAAAAAAGTCCGGAGGCCGGCGGAACCGCTCCTGACTCCGGTCCCGCCGGTATAGCAGGGGATTGCGATTTTTCAGCGGCATGCAGGGGGAAAGCCCGCCAAGCTGGATCAGGGGCATGAAACCGGAGACCCCGGGATATGGGGAAAGGATCATGGGATCAGGGCCTGTCGTCAACGATCAATCCCATGTTTTTCAGCATGTCCCATGCCCTTTCACGATCTCTCTCGTCGTCGCTTTTGACAGCGGATACGATTGACAGGATGACATCATCGCTGACCCCCGCTTTTTTAAGGGCGATCACGTCCCCCACTCCAATATGATCCAGGGTTTTAATATTTTTTGTATAATCAATAGGTTGTGTATCTTTCATGAAGGAGGCGTTTTCAACGACCGTGCGGATGGTTTTATTGCTCATCCCTGATTTCTTCATTTCCACGATTTCCTGCACGCTGAGCGCACAAGTTTCTATCACTTTTTCTCTTATGATGGTCTGAATGGTTTCGCCGTCTATGCCATTTTTCTGCAGACGAACCATGTCAGCGCCGGAAATGCACCATCCCAGACCATGTGGGACAAGGGGCATCAGAACAAAACAAATGATTCCGGGGATTAGTCTTTTCATGTCGCGTTTTTTCGGCGGCCTGTGGTCTATCTCAAGAAGTCAACCAGGCTCGGCTGGATAACCCTGGAGGCTGTTTCAAGACAGGCCGTGTATGTTGTTTCCAGGAGTTGCATTTCAACGATCGCCCGTGCCGGATCGGCATTTTCCGTTTCGCCGAGCATGTCTTCAATATTGGATTTGTATTTTTTCAGAAAATCGTCCACCGATACCATCTGATTGTAAGAGATGGACGTCTGGGTGCTCACATTCTGGACCTGATCAATGGCATCCTGAAGGTCTGCGACCACTGCTTGGGCGGCTGTCGGGTCATGGGCCTCCATGGCATCAATGAGTTCTTTCAGTGCGCCGAAAATATCGGTTCCACCCCCGGTCGCTCCCACGTCAAATGTATCGCGGCCGGTCGCGTTGATTTTTACCCGGTTGGTCTCACCTGTAATGATATGGATGTCACCATCATCTCCGGCATAGGCCGCATTATAATTTTCATCTCTTGAAAAGGGAACCGTATGTGTCCGGTGCCCGGAAAAAATATAGTCGTTCCCCAGCCTTGTGTTCGCAAGATTCATAATTGCATCATACAGGTTTTTCACCTCGATGAGAGCGGAATCCGTGGTAGTATCACTGCCCGTCGCAAATTTCATGGCCCATTCTTTTGCCTGTTTCAGCAA
The DNA here is from genome assembly GCA_964438065.1 of uncultured Desulfobacteraceae bacterium. Classification (GTDB taxonomy): domain Bacteria; phylum Desulfobacterota; class DSM-4660; order Desulfatiglandales; family Desulfatiglandaceae; genus CAYTJI01. The sequence goes on from CAYTJI010000116.1 coordinate 3,305, forward strand.
TGTGTCAACCTGATCGAGAACGGTTGACGTCATTTTCAACCGGCTTTTTCCATGGGTGATATTTTCCTGCCACTGGTCAACAGAAGAGATGATCTTTCTGTAATCCAGTAGTTTGCCCATCCCGATCGGATCATCCGAGGGACGGTTGATTTTCTTCCCGGTAGCCACTTTCACCTGGGCTTTCAGAAGAAGCTGTTGTGTCCGGTAAATTTCTCTGGATATGAGATCCGCAGTCATTCGGTTTGTGACACGCATGGTAACTTCCTCGCTTTACTGGATATATTATGAAAAAAGCCGTCAGATGAAAACCTGATTCATTACACGCTCCGGATCAGTGTATCCAGCAGCTCATCGACTGTTGTAATCAGTTTCGCGGCGGCATTGTAGGCATGCTGAAATTTGATCAGGCTGACCATTTCTTCATCCAGCGAGACACCGGAAACAGACTCGCGGTAGTTTTCCATGTAAGCCGCCATGGATTCCTGATGATCGTAATTCGAGGCCGCATCCTTGACCGCGATACCCACATCGCTGACAACGGCATTATAATACTCGTCAAAAGTTGTGGTGCCGCCACTCATGGCAAGGGTATTCTGCAGGCCGGCAATCCGTATGGCCGTCTGGTTGTCCCCGGGATCAGAGGTGTCGCCTGCGGCAATTTTTCCGACATCTGAAACCAGAACCGGATTCACCTCAAGTGTGCCTGACGAGAGAGTGCCGGAAGGATCAAAAAAATTGTTCTGTGTCCCGTCCAGGCCGTAACCGGCCAGGTGTACGGCATTGACCTGGTCTCTCAGCGTTGTTGCCAGAGTCTCCAGCCTCGTCAGGTTGTCCGGGATAATCGCATCCCGGCTCTGAAGCCATCCCCGGAGTTTCCCGGATGAGATATCCGAGTTGATGGCCGTGGCCGGTGCCGTACGCCACGTGATATCCACGAAGCCGTCTCCATCCGTGTCATTTGCCGCCAGTTCGGCCGCACCGGCAGTGGAAACGAGGTCATTTCCATCCCCCAGGGTCACGGTTACGACGCCGTCACTGTTTTCCGATGATGAAAAGTCGATCAGTTCAGACAATTCCTTCAGGAGTTGGTCCCGCTCGTCCCTGTAATCATTCGGATTCTGTCCGGATGCCAGAACAGATTGTATTTTATCATTTAGATCAGCTAATTGTGATCCAAATCGATTTATCTGATTAACCGTCTCCGTAATGTCTGAGTCGAGATCGTGCCGGACTTCGACAAGATCCGAGTAGATATCATTGAAGGTGTTTGAGAGATTCACGCCCTCCCCTGCAACCAGGCTTCGTTGCGTCATGCCTGACGGGTCATTGACAAGGTCCTGCCACGCGTTCCAGAATCGGGTCATCGCCTGGTTCAGGCCGTAACCTGTTGTTTCATCCAGAACAATTTCAACCCGCTTAAGGGCATTTTTCTGCGCCTGCCATCTCCCGAGATCCTGTGCCGTGCTGTTAATCTGATCGCCAATATAATTGTCCACGATCCTCTGCACCTCGATCCCCTGCACACCGGTGCCCAGCTGACCGGCCCAGGTGTCAATCGGTGCCTTCGGTGTCAGGACCAGTCTCTGGCGGGAATAACCGGGTGTATTGACATTGGCGATGTTGTGCCCGGCGACTTCGATGGCTCTCTGATGCGTCAGTATGGCATCTCTTCCAATGTTGAGAGTGGAGTATAACCCCATAATCGATTTCCTCGTTTGGTCTCAATCGCACAGCGTCCTGAAAAATCCAATATCGGCTTCACGGGGGTGTTCCGCGGGGCGAACGCGGTCTTCCACCTATCCGGAATTCGACATCCCGACCCGGTCGATACAATGGAACACGGGTTGCAGACAGAGCGGAAAAAATAAAACATGATTTTTTCCGGGAGGGTCAAACCGTGCCGGAAAAAACGCCTCCGATTCCGTTCTTTTTCAAGATTTTTCCATTATGATGGTAAATTGAATCAGAAGCGATCAGATTGTTCAGCAACTCTGCGGAGCTGTTTACAATATCAATGGCATGAGTGAGCAGCCTACTGTTTCTGTCATTGGCATCCCGTACCTGCCGGGTGAGGGCCGACAATATTGACCGGCAAGCCCTCAGTTGATCGGAAAAGCGTCCGCAACACAGATCCGACAGTCGTTTCAGGGTAAGCTCTTCTGTCGAGCCGCCTCTGACAACCTCCCTGAATTTTTCCAGAACATGCAGCCTCTCGTGTTCCAGTGCCTGGATTTTTGATGTGAGCACATGTTTTTCACTGTTGATCCTTTTCAGGTTCCGGAGATCTGATCCTACGACAGCTTCCTTTTCTTTGTGAAGGAGCAGAAGAAGAGAACGATATAATGCTGTCTGGGTGCCAAGTATGGCGAACAACTCGTCAAACAGTAAGTCCATGCATTCCTCGGCAATTATAACACATCATTGAGAAGCGATTCCCTGAGCATCCCTTGAGCAACTTTCTTCGGATCGATGGGATATGTCCCGCTTCTGATCCGGGATTTCAGCTCCTCTACTTTTTGTTTGCGGATTTCAGGAATATCATCCGCAATCTCCCTTGCCTTGCGGAACGTTCTTGCGGCTGCCGACAACACGACCTTGTCGGTTTTCAAAATACCTTTTTCCTGATGCCCATCCTGTTTGCTGACTCCGTCCACGTTCAATTTTTCATCGACATTGCGGGTATAGACATCGACATTCATATATGTATTGTCTCCTGAAATCTTCATCCTGAAATCCTCCGTCCGACAGGCCGCGAAATCATTCCTTCCCGGTCACCGGGAGTGGAAGAAATCCGGGTATGCCGGAATTTCTACGGGTTATATCGTCAAAAAAATGCTTAAACTTGAATCACAGGTAAAATTTGATGAAGCATGAAACACCAGCAAAGAGAATCCGCC
>CAYTJI010000117.1:0-6196 GCA_964438065.1 uncultured Desulfobacteraceae bacterium
TATCGTCGTACGTCTGCGCCCTTGCCGCCTTGCACCTGCCTGCTGCAGGCAGGTATTCGGCAAACGCGCCGCTTGCCTGTTGGGCGGGCGGATCGATATGCATTCCGAGTCGCTGTTTTCACGCCAGGCGCCGTTTCCTCTGCCGGACAATTTCCGAGAGGATGACGCCCCCGGCTACAGCGACATTGAGAGATTCTCCATGGCCCGATACCGGTATGGCGACCAGCTGATCACAGAGTTTCCTGATGGACGGGCTTATCCCCTTATGTTCGTTCCCGAGAACAAGAACCACAGGGCGGTCCCAATCGAACGTGTAGATGGATGTCCCGCGTTCAACGCATGTCCCGATGATCCACAGACCTCTGCTTTTCAATACCGAAAGGGCGTTGCCCAGGTTGACGACCCTGGCGACGGGAAGGTGGATAAAGGCCCCGGAGGATCTTTTCAGAACGGCCGGGCTCATGCCGGCGGAGCGGTCTTTGGGCAGGATCATCCCGTCAACCGCGAAAAAGGCGGCTGTTCGGATGATTGCGCCCAGGTTCCCCTCGTCCGTGATATGGTCCAGTGCGAGGATTAGCGCACTGTTGTGTGAACAGGCTTTCTGAAGGTGTTCAAGATCCACATAGGTGAAAGGGGAGGTACGTGCGGCAATTCCCTGATGGGACATTTCCGGCAGATGTCTGGAAAGCTCATCGTTCTTTTTAAAAAAAACAGGGATATTCTTTTCCCTGGCCATGCGGAGGATTTCCCTGACCCGGGGGGATTTTTTCCGCTCGGAAATCCAGATTTCCTCAATCCGGTGGCTGGCATGGTCCAGGATTTCCTGTACCGCATGGAATCCGGGAATCAGGATCCCGCTTTTGCCGTGAATGGGTTCAGCTCTCGCCAATTTGTGAAAAACACTCCTTTTTGCGCCGTCACGGTACCGGGTTACGCATTTTTCAGGACAGGTCGAACAGGGCTTGCACCTTCCCGGCCTGTCGCACGGAACGGCAACGTTCAGCGGTGATGATGGCCTGCGCGTCAGCGACGGCTATTTCCAGGTCTTCGTTGATGATGTTGTAATCATACCACGTGCAGTTCCGGATATCATTCAAGGCCTTTTCAAGTCTGATCCGCATCACCGCATTGTCCTCGGTTCCCCGTTCTCTCAATCTTTTTTCCAGGACCTCCAGTGAAGGCGGCAGGACGTAAATCAGTACACTGTCCGCATAACGGTTTTTCACTTTTTCCGCTCCCCGGGGATCCAGGTCCATCAGGACATCCAGGCCGCGGGAAAGCTGGACATCAAGACTGGAAAAGGAGGTCCCATAGTAGTTCCCGTAAACCTCGGCCCATTCCAGGAAATTTCCGGAATCAATCAGACGTTTGAATGCATCCGTGCCCACAAAATGATAATCAACGCCGTCCTTTTCATTTTTCCTGGGTTTGCGGGTTGTGTGGGAGACCGAGTACCCGAGTAAGGGGACAGTCCTCCTGAGTTCGCGCACGATCGTGGATTTTCCCGTACCGGATGGCGCGGAAAATACGAATAGCTGACCCATGATCATTCTTCTTTCAGATCGTCCTTGCTCAGCGTGGCATTGGGACTGAATCTCTGGGCAAGTGTTTCAGACTGAATTGCGGAGAGGATCACATGATTACTGTCCGTGATGATCAGTGATCGGGTCCTCCTGCCCTGGGTTGCGTCGATCAGTCTTTTTTCCTCTCTGGCCTCATCCCGCAGACGTTTGATGGGCGCGGCGTTCGGCGAGACGATCGCGACCACGCGTCTCGAGACGACGGAGTTTCCAAATCCCAGATTGACAAGTTTGGGGCTCATTTGTTGGTCTCCTTTCATTCCACGTTTTGTGCCTGTTCCCGCAATTTTTCCAGTTCCGCCTTCATTTCCACGACGATCCTGGCGCACAGCGTATCCGAAATTTTTGAACCGATGGTGTTGACTTCCCGGTTGATTTCCTGAATGAGGAAATCCAGCCTTCTGCCGATTGCGGTGTCTGCCGACAGATATTCCCTGAACTGGATCAGGTGGCTTCTGATCCTTACGATTTCTTCAGTAATATCTGATTTTTCGGCAAAAAAAGCAACTTCCCGGGCAAGGCGTTCCTCATCAACAGGCACATCGTCCAACAGACGGGCCAGGTTGTTTTTCAAACGCCTGCGGTGTTTTTCAACCAGCTCCGGAGCCCGTTTTTCCATCTCGTCCAGATATTTTTCAAGGAGAGTCGTCCGTTCCCGGAAATCGGCCTCAATCGCTTCTCCTTCACGGATTTTCATGCGGTCGAGAGGGTCGATGGCCTGGGACAGGGCCTCCAGAAAACCATGCCTCACCCGGTCCAGATCAATTTCAACCGGTTTTTCCACGATAACGTCTTTCATCTGCCAGAGCGAATCAAGAGGAAAGTCGTGTTTCACGCCGAACTGTTCGGACAGGCGGTGAAAAATGTCGAAATAGGATTCGGCAAGGGGCATGTTAAGTTCAAGTGTGTAAGGGATGTCCCCTGTCTGGTTCAGCATTTCAACATACACCTCGATCCGGCCTCTCCGAATCCTGGAAGAAATCAGGGAAGTCAGGTCTTTTTCAAGAGCCAGAAGATTCTTCGGTAATCTGAGAACAATATCCCTGTGCCGGTGGTTGAGTGATCGGATTTCAGCGATATACAGGGTCCCTTCCTGGAGGTGTTCTCCCCTGCCATAGGCAGTCATGCTTTTAATCAATTCCGGACCTCCTTTGATTTGTGAATCTGTTCAGTCGTGTCGGGACGGTCCCGTAATTTTTTAGAATGAATGTATTTGCTTCGTAATTCATTGAAATAATAAATGATACTTGGGTCCGCATAATCCGGGTAGGTCCATTCGAGTGGCCGGAAGGAACCTTTCCGGAAAATGAGGGTCAGATCAGCGTAAATCCCCTGCGAGAGATAGACCCTGTGGGAAAAGTTTTTCCCGGTCGCCAGGATCAGCCTTTCGGCGGTTATGTATCCCGGATCGATATTAACGCGCCTTTTCCCTGAAACAAGATTTTGCTGCTCAACTCTGTTCGTTTCAAGTTTCAGGGTGACAAGTCGCTCAGGGGGGGCCGGCTTTTCAAAAGAAATAAAACGCCGGTGCAGGGGCCAGCCCATCTCAGCGGCATAGTATTTTGTGCGGTCAAAAAAGAGTTCGGGGCTGATCCAGTCCACGGGGCCGCATAATTCTTCAAGTTGTTGGATGATTTTGTAAATGAATTCCTTTTCCGGCGAAAAAAGGCTGCAGATCAGCTTGACCGGGTCCGGTTTATGCGTCTTGCTCATGTTATCGACTCCGGTTGTCAAACAGCCATCTTCAGATCTTCCGCTCTTACCGTGGATGTCCCCAGTTTGCCAACCACAATCCCTGCGGCGAGATTGGACAATCTGGCGGAGGATTTACGATCCAGTCCGGAAGCAAGGGCCAGGGCGAAAGTGCTGATCACCGTGTCACCGGCCCCGGTGACATCAAAAACCTGCTTGGCCAGCGTGGGGATATGGGTTATTTCCCCGTTTTTTTCAAAAAGTGTCATGCCTTCTTTACCCTGTGTGATGAGTACGGATTCACAGTTGAGTGTTTCAAGCATCAATTGGCCGGCACGCCTCAGGGACGTATCATCAACAATCGTGAAATGGCAGAATGCACCTGCTTCATGGTGGTTTGGAGTAATGACGTCCACATCATGATAGTATGCAAAATTCTTGATCTTGGGGTCCACGGCGATCTTAACGGAAAATTCGCGGGCCACTTCAGCCAGTCTTTTCATAAGTGCCTCAGATACCACACCTTTTCCGTAATCGGATACCACGATTCTGTCGATTGCAGGGATATTGTCCTGAATCAGAGACATGATCCGATCCAGGCTCTCCGGCCGGATGTATTCCCGACTTTCCCGGTCAAAACGGACAATCTGCTGGTTCCGGGCCACCACCCGGGTTTTAATGGAGGTCTTTCGGCCGCTTTCGGCAACAATGCCACTGATATCCAGGCCCATTTCCCTGACTTTGTGAACAATTTCCCTACCTGTACCGTCCTCGCCAATCACGCCGCAGAGGACCGGACTTGCACCGAGGGCGGCCATGTTGTGGATCACATTGGCCGCCCCTCCCAGCATCGTGGATTCCCTTTTTACCTCCACAACCGGGACAGGGGCCTCGGGGGAAATTCTGGAAACATCACCCCAGACGTATTCGTCCAGGATAATATCGCCGATCACGAAAATGCGTGTGCCGGAGAATCTGTCGATATGGTGTCTCAGCCTCTCCCGGTCGTTGTGCTCTCCGCTGATTCCGGTCATATATCCCTCGTATATTCTGTTGGATTAATCCGGAGGATTCTTATATCATTTCAATTTTTTGTTGTCCATACAAACAGGAGCAGCGACCGGCGCCGTCAACCATGGTTCCCGGATGCGTTCTCCGGCAACATGCAGGTGGAAGAAGGTATTCACATGCTGTGGTTTTTTCCCGCGCTTTGCGCGGCCCTGACTCAATCCCTCAATGATGTTATTTCCAAACGCTATTTCAGCGAGTTTACCGCCTACGAGATGGGCCTGATCCGATTGATTTATGCTTTTCCATACCTTGTGACGGGATTGCTGGTCATCCCCTGGCCGCCGCTGGACAGGACTTTCTGGCTTTGCCTGGCTGTTGGATTACCACTTGAGTTTATTGCGTTTCTATGTTACATGCGTGCGATAAAAGTCTCTCCTCTTTCTCTGACGCTTCCTTTCCTCGCCTTCACCCCGGCATTTGTGATTCTGACCGGATTTTTTATCCTGAACGAAAGGCTGAACAGATACGGCATCACGGGCGTTGCCCTGATTGTTGCCGGGTCATACGTCCTTAATTTCTCCAGCGCCAGGCAGCACTGGCAGTCCCCGTTCAGGGCCCTGCTCCGGGAGCAGGGTTCCTGGCTGATGCTTTTGACCGCGCTGGTTTATTCCATTACCGCGACTATCGGAAAGCTGGCGATCAGACATTCCAGTCCACAGTTTTTCGGCATGGTGTACTTCATATTTTTTACCATGTTTGTTTCGATGTTTTTTCCGTTGATACCCGGCGCGAAAATATCCAATATTTTGCGGAAACCGTTGCCGGGCATTGCAGGAGGCCTGGTACTCACGACCATGATTTTCAGCCATACATATGCCATCTCCCTTGTTGAAGCGGCCTATATGATATCTGTTAAAAGATGCAGTCTGCTGTTCGGGGTGCTGTTCGGGGCGGTTGTTTTTAAAGAGGAAAAGATAAAGGAGCGCCTGGTCGGTGCGTTGATCATGATATGCGGAGTACTGGTCATCGGGATCCTGGGATGACGGCATCTCCGTTCCCTGCTCACTTCTGCCACCTGCGGGAACAGGACATGATTTTGATGGATGAGCTGAAATCCCGCAAGCTTTTTGTGCCGGGGACCAACATGGATATTTTTTCGGGATTTTCCCTATGAAAACAAGAAAATTGACCCTGTCAAGCCCGATTGAAGAAAAGATTGCCTGGGCCGTGGCGTGCAGTCGGAATATCGGGGACCGACTCAGGGAAGACCGTATGGTTGTCCGGCTGTTGGACCGTGTCTCACGGGCGATTCAAGCATCACGGACGAGGATGACTGAAACCGGCGTATCAGCACTGTGCAGGCAGTGTGAGCAGGAAGAGGGCGGATCCTGCTGTGGTGCCGGGATGGAAAACCGGTATGACGGCACGCTGCTTCTGATGAATCTTCTTCTGGGGTGCTCACTGCCGGAGGCGAGGATGGACCCGGGGAGTTGCTATTTTTTGGGAGAAGAAGGATGTGTTCTGCGGGCGCGTCATGTGATATGTATCAACTATATCTGCAGAAAAATCACCTCCCGGGTGGATCCGGCAGAAATCCAGGCCCTCAGGGAGGTGGAGGGGGAAGAAGTGAACCTTGTTTTCTGCCTGCACGAGCATCTGAAAAAGGCCTTGAAAGAACTGTCGGCATAAGTGGTACCCCCGTTAACGGGATTTTATCATGGATAAGGATCTGAAAAGGAGTCTTTACTGCGTGGCACGATTCTATGACAGTCACAAGGTCGGTGACGTGGGGCCCCTGGGGTTCAGGAGATCCACGGACCTGAGGAAACTTCTTGGGTGTGTCGAGTTCCTGGTGGATGAAAATATCCTGATTCCCGGGGAAATCCGGTTTCTGGATCTGGGTTGTGCAGACG
>CAYTJI010000118.1:0-6167 GCA_964438065.1 uncultured Desulfobacteraceae bacterium
CCGATTCTCACGGGGTTCCCTGTTAGGCCTAGAATCGGCACCTGAACCTTAGTACCAGTTAATAGGAAAAAGACTGAGCCAAGTCAAGATAAAATAACGAGGCCTGTTTTTTTGTGGAAGATGGGGTCAGCCCTTGATATGTGACATGTCATCCTACATAAATCTCTGCAAGCGTGACGCGCTAAATATCACATATCAAGGGCTGACCCCATTGACAGGTCTGGAGGGTTGACAAGACTTGTCTGATATAGTTTTCTTACAGGCATGAGATTTATTGCCGATCTCCATATCCATTCGCATTTTTCAAGAGCGACTTCCAGAACCCTGGATCCTGAGAACCTCTCCCTGTGGGCCCAGAAAAAAGGGATCTCGGTTGTTGGCACCGGTGATTTCACACATCCCGGATGGGTATCCGAGCTGGAGGAGAAACTGGTTGCTTCCGGAGATGGCCTTTTTCAATTGAGGCCGGATCTCCAGAAAGATGTGGATTCCCGTGTCCCCCGTTCCTGCCGCGGTCCCACAAAATTCCTGTTATCCGGTGAAATAAGCTGTATCTATAAGAAAAACGGAAAGACACGAAAGGTCCATCATCTGATCCTTATGCCGGACATGGCATCCGTGATTCGGCTGAATCAACGTTTGGACCGGATCGGCAATATCCGTTCCGACGGGAGGCCGATCCTGGGTCTTGATTCGCGGGACTTATTGGAAATAACGCTGGAAACGGATGAGGATGCCTTTTTCATTCCCGCGCATGTGTGGACGCCCTGGTTTTCCGTCTTTGGATCCAAGTCCGGATTCGACACCCTGGAAGAGTGTTTTGAAGACCTCACCGGTTGCATCCATGCCCTGGAGACCGGCCTTTCTTCCGACCCCCCTATGAACAGACGGCTTTCCATGCTGGATGACTATCTGCTGGTGTCGAATTCCGATGCCCATTCTCCGGCCAAACTGGGTCGTGAGGCGAATATCTTTGACACGGATATCACCTACAGTGAGATGATCCGGGCCATGACGGATGGCAGAGGATTTCTGGGGACCATTGAATTTTATCCTGAAGAAGGGAAATATCATCTGGACGGCCACCGCAAATGCGGGATCCGGTTCGAACCTGCCGAAACCCGGGCGCATGGCGGGAAATGCCCTTCCTGCGGAAAACCCCTGACTGTCGGTGTTCTCAACAGAGTGGACGAACTGTCGGACCGCGATCAACCGAATTTGTCAAAGGATTTCTTCAGTCTGGTCCCTCTCCCCGAGGTGCTTTCCCTGCTCCTTGACTGTGGGCCTTCGACCAAAAAGGTGTCCCGTGTGTATGAAAAACTGCTGTCGGATCTGGGGCCGGAGCTCGGGATTCTCATGGATACCCCTCTGAGTGAAATCAAGGACTCCGGGGGGCCTCTTCTGGCGGAGGCGATTGGTCGGATTCGCCAGGGCCGCGTCATACGGGAGGGGGGCTATGACGGGGAATACGGCAGGATTCGTGTGTTCCGTGACTCTGAAAAACAGGCTGTCGCGGGGCAGCTTTCTCTTTTTGCACAGCAGGCAAGAGAGATATCCAGGGGTGATGACGGAAACCGAAAAAAAAGGAAAGTCCCTCCAGGTAAGAAGAAGAAAGATCCTCCGGAACCGCCTCCGGAGAGGGAATCCATCCAGGCCTTTCTGAACCCGGAACAGCAATCAGCCGTTTTTCAGGACACGGGGAGTCTGATTGTGGTGGCCGGCCCGGGGACCGGCAAGACGCTGGCCCTGACCCATCGGATCGCCCGTTTGATCCGTGAGGACCCGGCACGGTCGGAAAGCATCCTTGCGTTGACCTTTACCCGGAAGGCTGCCCGGGAGATGGCCCGGAGAATCACGGACCTGATCCCCGGGGTACAGTCCGCTCGGGTGTATATGACGACATTTCACGGGTTCTGTCTGGATGTGCTTCGCACGAACAGCCATAAAACAGAACTCCCGCCCGGTTTTACTCTGTGTTCGGAAACTGATGCCGTGAATCTTGTCCGGAAATGTCTCGATGAATCCGGTCGGGGAACGCGCTCCATTCGGCGTTTTATGAACGCCCTTCCTGAAATCAGGGCCGCATCGGTCCTGGACTCCCGTGACACCCCGCCGGATCAGGGAATGGTCCGTCATTTTGAAAAATACCAGCGGATGTTGAGGTCGCTTGGAATGCTGGACTTTGATGACCTGGAAGTGGAGACCTTGCGATTATTGCGCAATCATGAAGCGGTCGCCCGGCACTACGCAGGGAAGTTTCCGTGGATATTCGTGGACGAATATCAGGACACCAACCGGGTCCAGGTGGAAATCCTAAAGGCGATCGTTTCAAAAGGACCGGTGACCCTCTGGGCGATCGGGGACCCGGACCAGGCCATCTACGGATTCCGGGGTGCGGATGTCGAAAATTTTCACAGATTCCATGCGGACTTTCCCGGTTCCGCAGAAGTTACTCTGGGAAGAAATTACCGCTCCACGGAATCCATTTTGAAAGGCGCTTCGGCTGTTATGAAAAAGGCGGCGCCGCTTCAGTGCGAAACACCGGGGGATACCCCGATTTTTATTGCATCGTGCCATACAGATGCGGAAGAAGCAGAGATGATCGTGGAACAGGTGGAGAAGTTGCTGGGCGGCACCACCTATTTTTCTCTAGACAGCGGCCGTGTGGCCTCCCATGAGGGGGAGACTGAATTGTCCATGGGGGACATGGGTATCCTTTACCGTTTGAACAGCCAGGGAGATGCCCTTGAAAAGGCCCTGAACCGGGCCGGGATCCCTCTGGTAAGGTCGGGAGAAGCCCCGCTCGTGAACCAGTACCCGGTCAATATTGTCTGGCGTTTTCTCCAGACCGTTCTGTATCCGGACAACCCGTATTACGCACACATCTACGACAGCCTTGTCAAAGACAACGGGATAACGGAGACTCTGAGAGAGGGAAAATTTAATCCTTCCGATCCTCTGCCCGCGGTGATTGAACGTGTCGTGGCCGGTCATCATTTTGAGTCTTTATCCGAAAATTCCGTGGAGGCCCTAAAGCGGCTGAACCGATTGGCCGGGGATTTCCATGGCAACATGGCCGCCTTTCTGGACCGTCTTTCCCTGGAAAGGGGGATTGATCACGAATCGCTCATGGGGGATCGTGTGGCCCTGATGTCCCTTCATGCGGCCAAGGGTCTGGAGTGGCCGGTGGTGTTTATTACAGGCTGTGAAGACAAGCTGTTGCCGTGTACCCTTTTCGGCAGTCATGACTCCGAAGAGGAAAGGCGGCTGTTTTATGTCGGGATGACCCGCGCACGGAAAAGGCTCATCCTGTCCCATGTGCGCCGTCGCTCTCTGAACGGTCACATCCTGGACATGAATCCCTCTCCTTTTCTTGCCGCTATTCCGGAAACTGTCCGGAAACCGCTTGATCGCGGGGAATGGAAGCCGAGAAAGAGGCCTCACCGGCAACTGAAACTGTTTTGAAGACTTTCCGTGGAACAGCACCACCTATACAAGACGTTCTTCAAAATAGGTTTCCCTCAGGGTTCTGCCCAATCCTTCCCGATCCATTTTTACGGCATGAGGCACAGCATTCAGGATATCCCGGGCCGTAATGCCGTCCGGGCCTTTCTTTTCGGCTGTCAGGTCCCCGGCCAGACCATGGATAAATACCCCCTTATCGACCGCCGCCTCGACAGGCAACCCCAGTCCGAACATGGCCGCGATGACTCCGGTCAGCACATCCCCTGAGCCTGCCGTGGCCATTCCCGAATTACCGGACAGATTAATCACAACGCGTTTGTCCGGATGCCCAACCAGCGAATGGGCCCCTTTCAGAACAATGGTCGCGCCCAGGTCACTGGTGACCTGCTGAAGCAGATCTATCTTTTTTTCGTCAATTTCGCCAACGGGCATGTCCATGATTCTGGACATTTCACCCAGGTGGGGGGTAAGGATTGTTTCTGAATTCCTTTTCCGGATCAGGTCGAGGTTGCCGGAGATTGCGGTGATCCCGTCTCCATCAATCAGGAGCGGCTTGTTGATCGCTCCGGTAAGTTCCTGGACAAGCTGGCGGGTTTCCGCGTCCAGAGACAGTCCCGGCCCCATGACGACCATATCCACTTTTTCTGAAAGCGCCAGGAGACGGTCCCTGCTTTTCAGACAGAGGCTGCCGGCGGCGGTTTCTTCTTGAGGGACAAAAACGATTTCACTCCCCTGAGCGGCAATAAAAGGGGTCACCGACGCGGGGCAGGCAAGACGGGCGTAGCCGCCGCCTGCCTTCAGGAAGGCAATAGCCGCAAAACCGGGTGCCCCGTAATAGCTGGCAGCACCCGCGATAAAGAGGACATCGCCAAAATTTCCCTTGTGGCCGACAGGGTCCCTGGGCGGGAGGGGGACAGGCTCATTGATTGCGATTTTGAGGCTGTCTGCTGTAAATATGGCCCGGGGGAAGGAGATATGCGTGGTGTAGAGTTTTCCTCCCAGGGCGTATCCGGGATAGAGCAGGTTGCCAATTTTCGGAAGACCGAAAGTCACGGTGAAGTCTGCCCGGACGGCGGTGCCCATGATCTTGCCCGTATCCCCGGACACGCCGGATGGAATGTCTGCGCTGAACACGGTCTTTCCACTCCCGTTGATCAGGTCAATAACCTCACGGTACACCCCCCCCACATCCCGCGCAAGCCCGGTGCCGAAGATGGCGTCCACGACCGCGTCACAACGGGAAAGATCGGCTTTGATGGTGTCGACGGATTGAACGGACTGGATTTCCACGGGCAGAAGAGACACAATATCCAGATTCATCCTTGCCACGCCCTTGAATTTGTCCCTGTTGCCCAGGATGAAAATTTTGACCTTTCCGCCGGCGGAATGGATTTTTCTGGCAATGACGAATCCGTCGCCGCCGTTGTTTCCGACACCGCAGAAGACAAGGAAACTTTTTCCCGTTATCCCGAACACTTCTGAAATGACCGCACAGGTCGCGAGTCCCGCGTTTTCCATCAGGAGTTCTTCTTTTATCCCGAACTGTTCACTGGCTGTCCGGTCCAGTTCCCTCATTTCGGAGACACGGCTGACTTTCATAGTTTTACCTCCGGAGACAATATCTCCAAGTATACAATCTGGGATATCCAATGATCAACTCAAAAGCGGGGGCGTGCGGGGTGGCGGTTGACTTTTTGGACCCGAACCCGGTACACTGACCGCACCGTGAGGAGAATCGCCCATGGATTGTGACGTGGAAAGTGAAGGTATGCATTATGAAGGGATCTGCATTCGCCCGCCCAGCGAGGCATTCAGTATCCTGCTGCAGGTAACCGTGGGATGCTCCCATAACAAGTGTACCTTCTGCGGCGCGTACAAGGAAAAACGTTTTGCCATCAAGGATGACGCGATCATTCTCCGTGACATCCGGTTTGCTTCCGAAACCATGAAACGGCAGACCCGGGTATTTCTCATGGACGGTGACGCCCTCATTATTCCTCAGAAAAGGCTGATTTGGATCCTTGACAGGATTCATGAGCACCTGCCCTGGGTGACCCGTGTCGGGGCGTATGCCAATGCCAAATCCATTCGGATGAAATCCCTCAAGGATCTGGTGGAGCTGAAGAAGAAAGGACTCGGTATCCTTTATCTGGGGGTTGAAACCGGAGATGATGAAATTCTGAAAAAAGTCCGCAAGGGGACAGATTCCCAAACCCTCGTTAAGATGGGCAGAAAAGTCAGACAGGCCGGGATCAAACTGTCGGTTACCGTGCTCCTGGGTATTGCCGGAAGAGAAGGTTCTCTGCGTCATGCAAGGCTGACAGGTCAATTACTGAGTGCGATGGACCCCAATTATGTAGGGGCCCTGACGGTAATGTTGAGGCGGAACACGCCACTGTACGAGGATTACTGTAACGGCCGATTCGAGCTGTTGACGGAAAAGGAAATCTTGCCTGAGTTGAGAGAAATGATCGCCCATACCCATCTGAGCAGAGGCCTTTTTTTCTCCAATCATGCTTCCAACTACCTGCCGCTGAGGGCGAGATTGCCCAGAGGAAAACAGGACGCGCTTGATTTGCTTGATCATGCCATGGCGGGCAGGGTTGCTTTGAGACCGGACTGGATGAGGGGGCTGTAAGAATGGTGGAAAAGCCGTATTTTCAAGGGAATCATCCCGGAACCGGGCCCGGGTCAAAAATCGC
>CAYTJI010000119.1:0-6161 GCA_964438065.1 uncultured Desulfobacteraceae bacterium
TCGGCACTCCCGGAGGGTAAACTATTTTCAAAAACCGCAGTCTTTATGGCCGCATTCAAATCGATGCGTGTCACGCAAGCACAACGTTCCTATAATTCGCTGATATTAAAAGCATAATTTCCTTTTTGAAAATAGTTTATGCAGGATTTAGGTATCATCTTCTTTTGTGCAGCGTGAGAGGCTGCGACCAGAGGAAAGGTTTTGAAAGGCAAAACATTACAGGAACTGGACCCTGAAATCTATGGGGCAATCCGTGCTGAAATCGAACGGGAAAAGCACAATCTCCTGATGATTGCGTCGGAGAACTATGCCAGTCGTGCGGTCATTGAGGCCCAGGCCAATGTCATGACCAACAAGTACGCGGAAGGTTATCCCGGCGCCAGGTATTACGGCGGTTGTGAATATGTGGATGTGGTGGAAAGACTGGCAATTAAACGTGCCAGGCAATTATTCGGCGCAGAGCACGTGAATGTCCAGCCCCATTGCGGGTCCCAGGCAAACATGGCTGTTTATCTGTCTTTTTTCAAGCCCGGCGATGTCATTATGGGGATGGACCTGTCCCATGGCGGACATCTCACGCATGGAAGTTCGGCGAGTTTTTCAGGAACGATGTTCAAAGCCGTTTCATATGGGCTGAATGAAGAAACACAGCGGATTGACTACGATCAGATCAGAAAACTGGCCGAAAAATACAGGCCCAGGGTGATTGTCGCCGGCGCCAGTGCGTATCCGAGAACCATTGATTTTGACCGGTTCAGGGAAATCGCCCGGGAAAACAACGCCTACCTGATGGCGGATATGGCACATATTGCGGGGCTTGTGGCCGCAAATATTCATCCTTCTCCGGTCGGGCATGCGGATTTTATCACGACAACAACCCATAAGACCCTGAGAGGTCCCCGGGGCGGGATGATCCTGTGCGGGAAGCAATACGCAGAGAGGCTGGACAAGGCCGTGTTTCCCGGAATCCAGGGGGGTCCGCTGATGCATGTCATTGCAGCCAAAGCCGTGGCTTTTGGAGAGGCATTGAAACCGGAGTTTGCCGAGTATCAGAGACAACTGGTCGTCAACGCCAAAATTCTGGCCGAAGCCCTCCTGAATCTGGGTTTCGACCTGGTCACCGGGGGCACGGACAACCATCTGATTTTGATAGACCTGACAAAGAAAGGGATCACGGGTCGGGATGCCGAAAAGGCCCTTGGAAAGGCGGGGATTGTCGCGAACAAAAATACCGTGCCTTTTGACAGACTCGGCCCGAAGGTAACCAGCGGGCTGCGACTCGGAACGCCCGCATTGACCACGAGAGGCATGCGGGAGAATGAAATGAAAATCATTGCCGAATTGATCGAAAAGGTATTGGGGAAGCCTGACTCGAACGGAACACTTCGGGAGGTTAGGACAACCGTCTCCGAACTGTGTCACAGCTTTCCGATTTATCAAAACCTTGACAGGGAGGTTTAATTGGTCAGACCTTCGTGGCCCGAGTACTTCATGTCCATTGCTGAAATGGTGGCCAAAAGATCCACCTGTATACGACGTCAGGTAGGGGCTGTACTGGTAAAAGAGAAGAGAATCCTGGCTACGGGGTATAACGGCGCGCCCACGGGGCTCAGGCATTGCGAGACGGTCGGCTGTATGCGGCAGGACGGCTCGGTTCCATCCGGGCAGAGGCATGAACTTTGCCGGGGTCTCCATGCAGAGCAGAATGCGATTATTCAGGCAGCGTACCACGGCACCGCCATTGCCGGCGCTACGCTTTACTGCACAAACAAACCCTGCGCCATATGCGCCAAGATGCTCATTAACGCGGGGGTGGTAAAGATCGTTTTTAAAGAAGGTTACGACGATCCCCTGGCTGCCCAGATGCTGACGGAGGCGGGTATTGAAGAAGAGAGGTTCATCCCATGAAGTGTCCGTATTGTACAAAGATAAACAACAAGGTCATTGATTCCCGCCTCAGCAAGGACGGCCGGATGATCAGACGGCGACGGGAATGTATCGAATGCAAGAGAAGGTTTACCACATATGAAAAGCTGGAAGACATGCTCCCCATGGTCGTCAAAAAGGACGGCAGACGCGAGCCCTTCAATCGCGAAAAGATCATCTCCGGAATCCGTCTCGCGTGCCGGAAGCGACCCATCAGCATGGCCAGGATTGAAGAATTCGTGGACACACTGGAGGTGTTTTTCCAGGAATTGGGAAAAAAAGAGATCGACAGTGTGGAAATTGGAGAGAAGGTCGTTAATGAATTGAAGACATGGGATGAAATCGCCTATGTCCGTTTTGCATCGGTATACAGACAGTTCAAAGATGTCAGCCAGTTTATGGATGAGCTGGAAGAGATTCTGAAAACCAAGAGAGATCTGGGCAATCCGTAACCACTGATGGCCGCAAGTTCGGAAAAGACAGACACCGGGTTCATGAGGCTGGCCCTGCGCGAGGCGCGAAAGGGTCTTGGAAAAACGTCACCCAACCCCGCCGTGGGTGCCGTGATCGTAAAACACGGTCGGGTTATCGCAAAAGGCTTCCATAGGAAAGCGGGCTTGCCCCATGCAGAAATCGAAGCCTTGTCAGAGCTGGGTGGTCGCGCCCCGGGGTGCACCCTTTACGTCACGCTGGAACCCTGTAACCACTTCGGAAAAACGCCCCCCTGTACGGAGGCCATTCTGAAAAGCGGAATCCGCAGAGTCGTCGTGGGGATGTTCGATCCGAATCCGGAAGTGTCGGGCGGTGGGTGTGCCTTTCTTGAAAAAAAAGGGATCGAAGTGACAGCCGGGGTTCTGGAGCAGGAGTGCCGGCGCGTGAACGAAGTCTTTCTCAAATTTGTCCTCGAAAAGTGTCCTTTTGTTATCGCAAAATCGGCCGTTACCCTGGATGGATGGACGGGCACGTCAACGGGTCATTCCAAGTGGATCACCAATGAAAAATCCAGACAGTTTGTTCATCGGTTGCGGGGCCGGGTTGACGCGGTGATGGTCGGTGTCGGGACGGTTCTATCCGACGATCCGCAGCTTACGACCCGCATCCGGGGAAGACATGGTCGGGACCCCTTGCGGATCGTGCTCGATACCCACCTGAGAACACCTGCAGAGGCAAGGGTTGTCAGGCATCAGTCTTCAGCCAGAACACTGATTGCCGTGGCTGCCGGTGTCCCCTCCGAGGCCTTCAGAAAGTACGATCCGGAAAAGGTCTCGTTTATTTCCTGCCCTCTAAAAAAAGGGCGGATTGACTTGTCGGCGTTAATGGGTATATTGGGAGAGAAATTCGTGACGAGTGTCCTGGTGGAGGGAGGCGCGACTGTCATGGGTTCCCTGCTCCGGGACAGGCTGATCGACAAATATTACATATTTCAGGCCCCGAAGATTCTCGGCGGGGACGATGGTATCCCCATGGCAGCGGGTGAAGGCCCGAAAGGGATGGACGAAAGTGTGCGTCTCAAGGATATTCGCATCAGAAGATTTGCTGACGATATCCTGGTCGTCGGTTACCCGGAATGGGGGGGTGTGGAACGGCTGAACCATTGAGGATCCCGGATTTCCAAGCAGGGGCCGACAAACCGTGGACCGGGCGGTTTCAACTGCCCCGAAGGGTGACGCGGGCAGGAAAAAACGCATTCGGATGAGGCGCATGTTTACGGGATTGATCGAAGGAACGGGAACGGTCACAAGCGTCCGGCATGTCGGTAATGATATGCGTGTGACCATTGCCCCGTCGTTCGCTGTCGTCGAATGCAGGAGCGGGGACAGCATTGCCGTGGACGGCGTATGCCTGACAATCACAGATCTTTCCGGAGATGCCTTCAGCATGGACGTCTCCGGGGAAACACTGTCCCGAAGCACCCTCGGTGAACTGAAACAGGGTTCGGAAGTCAACCTTGAAAGGGCACTGCGCCTGTCGGATCGCCTGGGCGGCCACCTGGTTCTCGGGCATGTTGACGGAGTCGGAAGGATCCTCGGGAAACAGCAGCAGCAACGGTCATGGGTGTTCAGAATAGGGATGGATCCGGCACTCTCACGGTATACCATCGAAAAGGGCTCCATTGCGGTCGATGGAATCAGCCTGACCGTCAACCGGTGCGGGAAAGATTTTTTCGAGGTGAATATTATTCCCCAGACCGGCCGGGAGACGACGCTTCTGAAAAAAAATGTGGGGGACCGGGTGAATCTGGAAACTGATCTGATCGGAAAATACATTGAAAAACTGATTCGCGGGGATAACCCGGAGCGGGTGACGGAAAAATCATCCGGTATTGACATGGAAATGCTGATAACACACGGATTCGGGGTCTAACATGCCGGTAGCAACCATTGAAGATGTTCTGGAAGATCTCAAGCAGGGCAAAATGATCATCCTTGTGGATGACGAGGACAGAGAAAACGAAGGGGACCTGACAATTGCGGCCGAAAAGGTCACGCCGGAGGCAATCAATTTTATGGCCAAGTACGGCCGTGGTTTGATCTGCCTGGCCTTGGCCCCGGAGATTGTGGATCAGCTGCAGCTTTCCCAAATGGTCTATAATAACCGTTCTCCTTTCAAGACGGCTTTTACCACTTCGATTGAAGCGCGTCACGGCGTCACGACAGGCATTTCAGCCGCGGACAGGGCACACACCATATTGACGGCTGTGGAGGAAAACGCCCGTCCGGAGGACCTGATTCAACCGGGCCATGTATTCCCGCTCCGGGCCAGAAGGGGGGGCGTTCTTTTCAGGACGGGGCAAACCGAAGGCTCAGTCGATCTTGCCCGTCTGGCCGGACTCAGACCCGCAGCTGTGATCTGTGAGATCATGAATGATGACGGTACCATGGCCAGGATGCCCGACCTCGAACAGTTTGCCGATCAGCATGGTCTGAAAATTGCCACGGTGGCTGATATTATCAAGTACCGGATGCGAACGGAATCCTTTGTCCATGCGGCTGCGGAAACCGTGCTGCCGACGGCCTTCGGAGAATTCAGAGCCGTCTGCTTCGTCAATGACATTGACGATTACGAGCATATCGCCCTGATCAAGGGAGAGATCGATCCGGAAAAGGACATCATGGTCCGTGTCCATTCGGGATGCCTGACCGGAGACGTGTTCGGCTCTTTGCGATGTGATTGTGGAGAACAGCTAAAAAAGGCCATGGCCAAGGTCCAGGAAGAGGGCAGGGGGGTCATTCTCTATCTGCAGCAGGAAGGCAGAGGCATCGGGCTGGCAAACAAGCTCCGGGCGTATGCCCTTCAGGACAAGGGTCTGGACACGGTGGAGGCCAATGAAGAGCTGGGTTTTGATGCGGACCTGAGAGACTACGGGGTAGGGGCGCAGATCCTTGTCTCGCTTGGGGTCAGAAAGATGCGTATCATGACCAATAACCCGAAGAAGATTATCGGGCTGGAAGGATACGGTCTGGAAGTAACCGGCAGGGTGCCGATTGAGATCGCGCCAAGGGCCGAAAACCGGCGCTACCTTGAATGCAAATCCAAAAAAATGGGGCATCTCCTGAAATTTCTCGAAAAGGATGAATGTTGAAGCCGGGGGATTGACGGTTGAACGAAAGTTCCGGCGGGTTCGTCCCCTTGAAACTTTTTTACGCCTGTTTCATTCCGACACTCAGAAAGGACAATAACAGTGGCCGAAAACATTTTTGAAGGACAATTGCTGGCGGAGGATCTCCGATTTGCCATCATTGTGAGCCGGTTCAATGATTTCATATGCGCCAGACTGCTGGAAGGGGCCATGGATACCCTGAACAGGCACGGTGCTTCCGGGGACAATATTACGTTGGTCAGGGTACCGGGGGCATTTGAAATACCCCCGGCCGCAAAAAAGCTGGCTCTGAGCGGCCGTTATGACGCGGTGATATGCCTTGGAGCAGTCATCCGGGGGGCAACCCCGCATTTTGATTATGTGGCGGCAGAGGTATCCAAAGGGATCGCGAATGTTGCCCTGGACAGCAACATGCCTGTTACATTCGGGGTCCTGACGACGGATACGCTGGAACAGGCAATTGAAAGGGCGGGCTCAAAGTCCGGGAACAAGGGCGCCGAAGCGGCGATCGCTGCCATTGAGATGGCCAACCTGTTCAAACAACTGGGATAACCATCTGTACCAGCTGAAAAAGGCGTTCGGTGACAGGCTCGGACCAAAATGTATATCCGCCTATGAGTACCTTTCTCGCCCA
>CAYTJI010000120.1:0-6146 GCA_964438065.1 uncultured Desulfobacteraceae bacterium
CCCGCCGGTTCTGACGCCGGACTTTTTGCGGGATCATCTTTTTTCTGTTGACACGCCCGCTGATATCATTACACTGGATATACTGCTTCAAAATTTTCAATCGTCCGACGGTTCGTTGTATTGTGGCTCGTGACCTGCTCCAAAAGTGATTTTCTTTGCCAGAACAGCGACCTGAATTTTGAACGCATGGAATTTTTATTATGAAGGAGGACTGTTTCATGGCAGAGGGAATTGTAAAGTGGTTCAGCGACAAAAAGGGATTCGGGTTTATTGAGAAAGAAGACGGTACAGATGTATTCGTCCATTTTTCCGCAATTGATATGCCCGGTTTTAAAAGCCTTGACGAAGGTGACCGTGTCAGATTTGAGGTGGAACAGGGAAACAGAGGTCCTGCAGCGAAAAATGTTACCAAGTTGTAGATAGTGCCCATCCAGTGATGGCCGTTTGATTCGTTTGGCCTGCCCATTCAATCTCCCCGCCCGTGTCTGACCGAAAAGCTCTCGTGTCGATGGTCCCGAAAAAGTTTTCAGGACAACAGGTGAGACGCACCAGCTTTCGTCTGCCAGGGGAGGGGATATCTCTCGTCTTTTTCCGGGCCGTCAATTTTGACGGCTTCGTAGCATTCCAGTCTCCGCGTTGCGTTTCATCGTAAGAGGCAATTGAAAAATGATCCCATTATGGGGGAAAACATCATGATGAATCCCGCCCTTTCATGATAGGTCTGACGGGCAGTCGGTTGTATTCATCTGTCCGGATGGCATTCATCCGGAAGTTTTAATGAAACCGTTTCACAGGAGAAATTTAAATGAAGGTAAAATATTTCAGGTTTTTTTGTATTCTGGTCGCATTTGCAGGTGTGACATGGACCGTGCAGTCTCTATGGGCAGGCCAGAAAGAAACGGGCGAGGCAAAAGTCGCCATAGTGAATGGGTCCCCGATTACTCAGCGTGATTTTGACAGAGAGATAAATGTTTTTGAAAAGCGTTTTTCCAATAGAAAAAAGTCGTTGACCGGGGATCAGCGGCAGGCGTTGAGGCAGCAGGTCCTGGACAGTCTTATTAATCGCGAACTGTTGTACCAGGAAAGTGTGAAGAGCGGCATCAAAGTGGATGAAGCTGCCGTGAATGAACAGTTGAATACGCTGAAAAAAAATTTTTCCAATGAAGAAGATTTCAATAAGGCCCTGCACAGTATGAACCTGTCAGAGGCCTTTCTGACTTCCCAGATCCGGCGGGACCTGGCCATCAGTCAGTTCATTGAGACCCGGTTTACCGCGAATACAAAGATTTCGGACAAAGAGGCCAGGGAATATTATGACCAGCATCCGGATCTGTTCCGCAACCCGGAAGAAGTCAAGGTCAGACATATCCTGATCAAGGTTTCCCCTGAGGCGGATGCCCCGCAGAAAGCCGCGGCACGCAAGAAAATCGAAGAAATTCAACAGAAGGTAAAAAAGGGGGGAGATTTCGGCAAGCTTGCAAAGGAATATTCCCAGTGTCCGAGCAGCAGTCGGGGCGGAGATCTGGGTTATTTCAAGCGGGGGCAGATGGTCAAATCATTTGAAGACGCGGCGTTCGCACTTGATCCGGGCCAGGTCAGCGGTATCGTGGAAACACGTTTCGGATATCATATCATCAAATCAGAAGACAAGAAACCGCCGACGGTGATTGCTTTTGATCAGATCAAGGAAAAGCTTGTACAGCACCTGAAGCAGTCCAGGGTCCAGGAAAAAGTCGTTGCCTATGTTGAAGAGTTGAACAAGAAAGCCAAGGTGGAGCGATTCATGAAGGACACGCCGTGAATACGGGTCTAGCGGGAGTTGCAAGAGGAGGTCCCGCCGGGTACAGAGAAACCCGGAAAAGAATTTATGGTTGAGATATGAATCTGCGGTTGACGACATCCAGGAGGCCGCCCGGCAGGATTCGCAGATACGGCAGCCCGGACATGGTCAGGAAATGGATGGTGAAAAAAGGGTCTTCGAGAGAGCAACCCAGCCCTTCCAATTCTTTTCTCATGTTTTTCATCCGGGTTGCCAGTGTGGAGATATCCTCTCTCGGCTGAACCCCGGCGACAGGCAGAGGCACTTCTGAAACGATCCTGTTGCCCTGTACAAGAACGATCCCGCCATCCAGATCCAGCATCCTGTTGGTTGCCGTTGCCATATCGGGATCATTGTTTCCAAGGATCAGAATCTTGTTATTGTACACGCCCAGACTGGTGGCAAGCCCGCCGATTCTGTCGCCAAAGCCATGGACAAAAGCTGAAGTAACAGTCGCGTCCGGTCCGATCACACTCAGTTTCAGTAACCCCGCGGGCAATTCCGTCCCGACCTGGCTGTCTTTCACCGGAAGCGCTATGTCCATGCGTTTCGTAATCGCCTTGCTTACAATCCTTATGACGGGAAAATTGACGGTCTTCGCCGTTGTGTTACACGCCTGAACGTGAAAATCCCGGGCGTCATACCTTCCGGACGGCCAGTTCGGTAAACGGAGTTTGTCGACAGACCGGTCGGGAAACGGGACTGTATCCAGCAATCGGCCGTCCTCGGCGACCAGCCGCCCTTCCGCAATCACCCGGTCCGGCACGCCCTGTTCGAGTTCTTTCAGTATGAGGATATCGGCCTTCCTGCCCGGCGCGATACAGCCGATCTGTGTGTCCAGCCCCAGATATGTGGCCGGGTTTATTGTCACCATCTGGATGGCCCGGATCGGATCGATTCCGCACTCAACAGCACTCTTGACCAGGTAATTCATGTGCCCGAAGCGCATCATGTCTTCAGGGCTCGACCAGTCCAGGTTCAGTATGAGCCGGGATGTGCAAATCTGCGGGTGGTCCGTGATCAGCCTGCTTAATTCCGCCATATCCGCCCGGACCGATCCGTGCCGCAACATGACATAAAGCCCCAACCGCAGTTTTTCCCGGGCCTCCGCAGCGGTAATGGACTCGTGACACGATGTAATTCCCGCCGCCGCAAGGGCGTTGATCTCATGCGTCTTGCATCCTGTCAGGTGGCCTTCTATCCGCCATCCCCGGGCGCTGGCAAACTCGATTTTTTCCAGGATGTGGTGATCCAGAGATATGATTCTCGGCCATGATGTGATTTCACCCAGGGCCAGGACTCGCGGATGGTCGGCGTATCTCTTCATGACGGAAATATCGAACAGATCCATGCCTTCAATATCGGGGAACGGGGGGATCGTCGAGGGAAGGCTGAAAAAACACCGGACCGGCAGGCCCTCGGTGACGTTCAGCATGTATTCCAGCCCCTGCGCGGAAAGGGCGCCCAGTTCCGTCAACTCGGACAGGAGCGTCGTGGTTCCGTGTACCAACACGTGACGGGCAAAGGACGGCGGATTGTGCAGGTAATCCATATGACAGTGGGCATCCACGTAACCCGGGATGATGTAGGCATGGTGACAATCGATGATTTCCGTGCGATCGCCGATCATGCCGCTTTCCGGCCCCACATATGCGATTCTGTCATCGGCCAGGGCGATTCCCATGCCGGTCAGTATCTCACCTGTCAGGACATTGACAATCTTTCCGTTTGCCAGGTACATGGTTGCCTTGGACTTGCCACAGGCAACAGAGACAAGCGAAATAATATTTCGGGAAAAATCGTTTTCCATGGATCAACCGTTTACCTGATGCCTGTCCGGGGATCGTCTTTTTGGGACATACCTGCATTAGGGTCAAAAAATGATCCTCGGAATATTCAACCTAAAACCTGCATAAACTATTTTCAAAAAGGAAGTTATGCTCTGTCCCCCGATCACATGGCTTCGGCTACCGTCACCGTACGGTCCCCGAGCATATTCACGTAACTGCCGAACTCATTGTCATACCATCCGTAGATCACGGCCTGGGTAATGGCGATTCGTATCATGCCATGTCCGTTTTGAGAGATGGTTGTGGTGCCGTCACCGGGACACACCTTTTCCAGATCAATGCCGACCTCCGCGGTGCGGGTGTGGGTTTCGTGCCCTTCAATGATTGCCGCCGCCCTCGGCAGACCGATAATATCGCAGGAGACATTCTGCTGGTCCGTGTAGTGGAGATATCCGTGTGGGTCGCGTTCAGCCGCGGTCCTGTAGATATCGTTGATCACTTCCCGGCGTATGGACTCGCCCGAAGGCTCTTCCTGGAGATTCACCAGCAGGATAATCAATGAACCGGTAGAAGAGGGAATCCGCACGGACTCGGCAATAAACCCGATCTGTTTCATCTCCGGGATCACAAGGCCAAGCGTGTTCGCGGCCCCGGTTGTCGTGAGAATGATATTGTTCAGGACGCTTCTGTTTTTCCTGAGATCGGTGGCCCCTGTTTTCGGAAGCCGGTCCAGCACTTCCTGGGAACCGGTGACCGCATGAACGGTCGCCATGGAGGCGGTGAGTATTCTCTGAGGGCCGAAGACATCCAGAAGGGGTTTGATCATGTAGGCCAGGCAGGTGGTCGTACAGGAGGCGTTTGAGACGATTTTGTGAATGCGGGGGTCGTAGTCATCGCCGTTTATCCCCATCACGGTCGTCACCGCGTCATCAGGCATCTGCCTAGCCTTGTCTTTGATCTTGAACGGGGCGGAGACAATGACCTTTTCCGCTCCCGCCTCCAGGTGCCCTCTGACCGATCCTTTGGGGGCATCCGCCGGCGCGGTCGGGTCCAGAAACTGGCCGGTTGTATCCACGACCAGACGGATATCGTGGTCCTCCCATGCGATATCTCTGGGGTTGCGCGAGTTTCTCAGGATCGTTACTTTCAACCCGTCAATGACCATGGTTCCGGCCTTGTCGTCCACGTCCGTGATGACGTGCCCGCCCCTGCAGCCGTAAAGAAATCTGCCGAGATTCCCGTAAGTGGAATCCCGTTCCAGATAATGGGCTAGGTCATTGAGAGATGTCCCGATTTCCCGGCCGACATTGATCACCAATTCGTCGAAATATTTTCGTGCTGCATGGTGCCACAGTGTGAGCTTTCCGATTCTGCCAAGACCATTGATGCCCAGTTTCATTCCGCCGTTGATTCCGGAGTTTGCAGATTTGGCCATGTTATCCTCCTTCAATCTCTCTGATTTTCAATCTGCCTATGTAAACAGAACCTTCAAAGCCATCCATGCTGATCCAATCTCCTGATTTTAGCATATTCCGGCCCAGAGCGCATGAACTTTCTTTTTCGAAACAGGCCAGATTTGAACATCCGACAACACAGGTTTTCCCCAGCCTGTGAGCAACGATGGCCGCATGAGATGTTGATCCGCCTCGTGCGGTCAGAAGCCCGTCCGCCTCGTATATCTCCTTGATGTCCTCAGGCACGGTATCGCCTCTCACCACAATCAGCGAAGTTTCGGGTTCCACCTTTCGCCAGTGACGGATCTCCTCCAGGCTGAAAACGATCCTGCCGCACATGGCGCCCCCGCTTACGCCGATGCCGTGTTCAATAATCCTCACTTCCGAGTCTTTTTCCAGATCAAATGAACAGACCTTTCTTCGCTTTCTGATGACCATATCCCGGGTCTGAAGAAAATAAAGATCCTTTGTGTCAGGGCTTTCAAAGGTAAACTCCATTTCCTGCGGACTCCAGTCTTTTTCGTAGATCAGTTTCTTTGCCCATTCCCGCATGCAGCGATAGATATCCGGAAACCGGACTTCAAGCGTCGCATCAACCGGCCTGTTTTCGATTTCCGCCTGTTTCCTTGAAATAGGCAAAGTCGTAACAAGACCCGAAACCACATCCTCGCCCTGGTTACCGGTGGAAAAATCTCCCCACGGGACAATCATGTCCCCGGACCATCGTGGGTTGTGGGTAAAAAAGACCCCCGCCCCGGATTCGGCGGAGAAATTTCCGAAAACCATGGCCTGAACCGTTACCGCTGTGCCCCAGTCATCCGAGATCCCCATGATCTTTCGGTAGGTTTCGGCCTTGGACGAATACCATGAATCAAACACCTTGCCGATGGATATATAAAGCTGCCGGACCGGAGATTCCTCGAGCCGAATGCCGTTATCCAGAATCAGCGTCTTATAGGCCAGGGCGACTTTTTTCATCTGTTCCCCGGAAAAATCTTTTTTTACCGGTACCCCGGCCTGATTCTTAAAATCGGCGATCACATCGTCAAAATCATTCCTTGAAAGACCGAAGGCCATGCCGTA
>CAYTJI010000121.1:0-6137 GCA_964438065.1 uncultured Desulfobacteraceae bacterium
CGCCATTACCATGTTGCCATGGTGTTTGCTTATGCATCCTGCGGCATTCCCGATGCGTCTGGACAAATGCAAGCGTGGACTGAGGAGTGCGCAAACGGTTTATCAGGGGAAACATGAAAATTAAACAAAGTCAAACCTGGCTTTTTGCGTTTACGGATCTGGCGTTTCTTCTGCTGATCAGCCTGAGTCTTATTCCGAGTGCTCCGAATATCACCATGCATTTTTCTGAAATGGACATTCCCTCAGTACCGAATAATCCGAATATGTCTCCATTGAGCAAAGATGCCCATACCTGGGAGCTTCAGGTATACAGGAAATCGGAAAAGCATCCCAAGCCTTTCAGGTTGGTGAGAATCGGGATGCAGCGAAACAGCGGAAAGGATCTACGTTCCGGATACCTTGATCGGGACACGCTGATCCCCAAACTCAGAGAGTTGAAAAAAAGCAGCGTCTGCCCGATACTCATGCCGGAAAAACTTTCACTGAGTCAGGACTTTCTTTTTGCGGCCGGGGCGATTGCCAAGGTCTGGAGGAACGAAAAAGGCCGATCCAATCAGACTGTTGTAAGACCATTGAATCCTGAAGAACGGCATTCAAAATGATTTTTTTCAAAGAGAGCCTTTATGGGTGGGGTGTTTGTGATATCCCGATGCCCAGATCTTCTCATGATATATTTGCAGACAGGAGGAGAAGAAATGCCAGTATTCCCGGAGGGGAAAGGCGGCGTAAAGATGACATCAGGATTTTTCTGGCGTCCATATCCGGGATGATCACGCATGATATCCCCTGGTCTCAGACCGTCTCCGTGATGGTCGTTTCGCTTCTGAGTATTTTTGCCGTATTTTTCATAAGCAAGCTAGTTCCCGTGATCCCTGAAAAAAAGACTCCGGAACCGGTCGGCATAACTATAAATGTCCTCCATAGAGTCGAAGATGTACGTTCGGAGCCTGAAACGCCTGCCCCGGAAATCAAGGATATGAACATGACTTCTCTCCGGAAACCGGAGGACACCGAAACGGCAAGAATCAGGGGAATACAGACAGACCGGAACAGAGAACCCGTGTTTTCGGAGGTGCCTCCGTCTATTGAAGAAAAATTGCCGGAACCGGCGATACGTCCCCAACACAGTCAAAATCTGCGGTACAGGACTGCTCTGATCGCCCGGCATGAAAGAGAATCGCCCCTGCGCCGACCGATATCCGGTCAGGAGCACCGTTTTGTTCAGATAGATCATGAACCGCTTCGCGATATTCCGGACAACAAGATGAAATACGGATTGAAAGGCACTGTACCGGCCGTCGATGCGCCTTTGCCGGAAGCCGGTTTCTTCGGGGGGATGCGGGAAGTTCCCCCTGATTCCGGCGCTCATGTGGACATGCGGGTTGAACTGAAGGCCCCTGAGAAAATCACGACTGTTTCGGTCTTGCCTGCACCCTCCGGCCGGCCGGGTTCTTTTTGGATGAACAGGGAAAGTCAGGATTCCCTGATTCTCCCTGAGGTGAAATCAGGGAAAATAATCGCACGTCATGCCCGACCGGATCGCGAAGCGGTGCATGGCGTGCCTGTCGGAGGTGATCATTTTTCGCCGGAGCATGAATTCACCGAGGAAAAAATTTTTGCCTCTTCGTCCCTGCCGGAAGCGGATCATGCCGTAAGACGATATGGCTTGAGCAGTAACAGGGGGAAGAATTACATTCCCCTGCCCAATGAGGATGAAGACGGTTCCCGGTTTTCGGTATCGCCCGGTGAAATCATGTTTCAGGAAAGGAAACCTGGTCTCAGGCCTTTTATGAAAGCCGTCAGCAGTGCTGGAAAAGGAGGCGTGGAATCGGCGAAGGTGAGAGGGCAGGCCCATGAGTTTCCGGAGGATATTTCCATTGACGAAATTGATCCATCGTATCTTGTCAGTCTGAAAGAACTGGCTGTGTGCGCCGACCCTGAAGAAGAATTCAGATTAAAGACAAAACTGGCTGTTCTTCTGCATGGACCAGCCAAATGCATGGATGATAATATGGTCTTTTTTTTCAGATACCCTGAATCCGGCTACACGATCCAGGTCCTGATCTATAATCCGGGGGAGAAACCCTTGGAGGACAGATGCTCGATTCTTCGTTCCGCGATAGACTGTATCAGAAACAAAAGAACGAAAGGAGCTGATTGATGAAAAAATACACGAAAATAAACGGGCTTACGATTATTATTTTCTTCTGTGCCTGTTCTCTGGCGACCGCGATGAACGCGCCTGTTTCCAAATGGGGGAATCTGATGGATGTGGCGTATAAGTTCAGCTGGTATCCCCAGAAAGACCTGCGACTTCTCCTGAAGAAAAAAGCTCGGGAATACGGAAAAAATCTGGATGCGTACTGTGGAATGCTGAAAGAAGAATTGACGCAGGGGTCAATGAAAAATGGTCTGATTGATCCCAAATCCTTTATCAGCGGGAAGGACTGGAAGAAGTATTACCGGTTGGCGGTAGCGGAATTCTGCCTTTTTCTGTCCGATGACAATGACATCCATCTCAGGAACGCCCGGACGACCCTGTCTGTCCTGTCAGGGAAAATGGAACTGTCGAATATCGCATTCTGGAACTACCTTTTTCAATCCTACCGCAACCTCATCAAAAAGGACAGAGATGCTTTTGTGGCAAGTGTATTCAAGCTCTGGCAGGATGTTATTCTTAAACTCGAGGCGGATGACATTCTTATGGAGGGGTCTCGGGAGTCAAAAACAGAACTTGTCCGGAATATCGAGTATCTTTATGAGAATCTGGCCCATGTCATCATCACACGGGCGATTATTGAAGATGCCATGCCGAATTTGTATCCTCTCGGGGTGATTATCATATCTTTGAAGGACAAGCTGAAAAATGAAAACGGGTACAAGGATATTGTTAAATCCGTAGCAGGGAGAATGAACGGCTTGAAATCCGACAATTCAAATTTGAATTTTGCCGTGGCCCTTATGGAAGCTACAGCCAACCAGTATGAATTTGAGGAGTCAAAATCAGCAACTTCTGCGTCCTCCAAATATGATTTAAGCAAGACCTATTACGAACTGGCATTGTCCTGGGCTGACACGAGTAAAGGCAAGGCAGCCATTCTGACACAATACATGGGTTTGAGGACGTATATCATCAGACGTCTTATCGATAAGGATAAGCTGCTTTCGCAGAATGACGTCTTTAAGGAATTGCCCGGACAGAGCAACCTGCTTGTGCGGCAGGCGCTTGATCTTTATGATCAACTTGCCCAGCCATCCGTGCAGGACGGGGATTTCAAAATCAAAGGATTCAAACGCAGGCAAAACTACATCGAAGCCATGCATCAGTTGTGGGATTCTTCTTCGAAGCTGCTGGTTATGCAGTCCGCATACTACAAGACAGTTCGAAGACCCGACAAGGCTCAGGATCTGTATATTGCGGAAAGTCCTCTCCTTGAATATCTCTCATTTTTTAAAAAATATGTTCGGAATGACTCCGAAATCATCCCGGATAATGCTTTTTACACTGCAGCATACTGCTCAAAAGAAATGGCTGATCTTTATAGAAAGGCCTCGACATTCAGCACCCGGATTGAGGTCAACAACCTGGCATTTGATTACCAGCTCAGGGCGATAAGGCTGTTCCCGATGGACATTACCGGAATTCTTCAGCTGGCCTATCAGACCAATCAGGAAGGCCGGCTCAATCGATATCTGCAGCAAACGGGTCCGGTCGCATCGCGATTCAGGAATTCCAAAGTGGCAAAGATCTGGTCAGAAAGTCTTCCTGATGAATATCGCAAATATACGGTCATTGTAAAAGACCTGATCCCGGATACGATCGACAACGCATATTTCCTTGTACGGTTTATCCAGCAGTCAGGAAGGCGTGATTCGGAAGATGAACTGTACGATAAGGCCGTTGTCATGACGAGATTGCTTATGGCACTGAAGACAGGCCATTCAGAGAAAACGGTTGAGAATGTGCTTTCCACGATTGCCAAACAGAAATTCACTAACAGGGAAATCAAGAAGATTTTGAAAAAATCTTTGCGGAAAAGTTTGTTCGACATTGCAGATAAGATTCCCGGGATCGAAACGACGTATCAGATTTCCCAGTTGAAAAACACTCTTTACAGCTCCCTGGACAATCCTGTACATTCATTCCTGCGTGAGTTATACTACGAAAGCGCCGGGAGATAGATGACGATGTTCACATCGTACGCCGGTTCAGGACGGTGTGCGATGTGATTCTTCAAAGATTACGGTAAAAACAAAGACGGATTTTTTCAGACCCTCCCGCCTTCGCCTCACAATGCGGCCCGGTAAGTTCGCGTGGGCCCTTAATCCCGGATACCGTCTTCGGGGCCTCCAGGAATCCAAATTGACAAAAGTTCGTCTGCGTCTATCCATATTGGGGCCACCAGACCGCACCTCTGTCGCGGTTCCGGTCCCTCTGGCGAGATTTATGAAGGGCGCAGTCCGATTTATTTGAGAAGCACAATGGGATCTTGTTCGTTGTGGAAAAACAGGCTTTTCATTCTGATTTTCTTTTTCCTCCTGATCAGTGTTTTGCTGTGTGGCGGGGCAGGATACTATCTTCTGTCTCCGGGCGGCAAAAAGTCGCATGATCGGATGTTTGTCGTCCGGGAGGGCATGACACTGAGGGACGTTGCCGATAAGCTTGCCTCGGAAAATATCATCACCCGGAGGCAAATTTTCCTGATCTGTGCCAGACTCCTGGGTTATGGGAGACATATCAAGGCGGGGGAATACCGGTTAAATTTGACGATGCCGCCGCTGGTCATTCTGGATATGCTGAATCGGGGAGAGATTGTGACTTATCAGGTGACAATCCCGGAAGGCTTTACAAGAAAGCAGATCGCTCTGCTCTTGGAGCAAAAAGGGCTTGTTGACAGAAATGAATTTTTGAAACTCACGGGAGATCCTGGAGTCGCCCGGGGTTATGGGCTGTCGGCACCGGATCTTGAGGGATATCTTTATCCGGATACCTATAGATTCAGCCGGGGGCTTTCAACAAAATCGGTCATTGATGTGCTGGTACAGCGTTTCCGGGAAGTGATTCGACCGTATCGAAAAAGAATAAAAGAAACGGGAATGACTGTCGAGCAGGTCGTCATACTGGCATCGATTGTGGAGAAGGAAACCGGACGTGTTAACGAACGGCCTGTTATTGCAAGTGTTTTTTTAAACCGATTAAGAAAGGGCAGGCGCCTCGAAAGCGATCCAACAGTGATCTACGGGCTGAAAAATTTTGATGGAAATCTGACAAGAATGGACCTTCGAACACCTTCCCCCTACAACACATACCTAATCCATGGTCTCCCCCCCGGGGCTATAGCCAATCCCGGCAAAGAAGCCATTCGGGCCGTTCTTTACCCTGCTGACACCGCATATTTGTACTTTGTATCTAAAAATGACGGCAGTCACTGTTTTTCGGAAACCCTTTCAGCACATAACCGTGCGGTCAGGTTTTACCAGAAAAGACGGCGCAGCAGATAACGCGTTTGTGACCTAAAACCTGCATCTTCGGTAAACCCGGCGCTCCCGCGGGGTAAAGTGATCCCGCAGATTGACGCAGGGATTGCGGAAAAAGGCCATTTATGGATGGAAACCAACGTCCTTTTTGAAAACAGTTTATGCCGGTTTTAGGTGGAAATCCTGTGGCATGGAATATATCGATCGTTTCCGGTGCCGTGATTTTACCACCCGTTGACGGGAAGGGAAGACGCATGAAGCGGAATACCTTTCAAGCCACGCCGGAGAAGGTGGAATACTGATCCCCGGATGGATCCATTCTGTTGCCGTAAATGTCCTTTCCCCTGAAACTGAACTCGATATGTGAAGGGTCAATGGTGCCGTCCGCGGTCTCGTTTTGGGTGACGGTGAATTTAACCGTAGCTGTCCATGAGTCCGAGTCATAATATACACTGGTAGGAATAGACCGCAGCCTGACTTCCGTCGAAGGGACGGGGAGACCGAAATTGTACGCCTGCCCCGGACCGCTTCCGGAAGCCCGCCGGATTTGCCAGTTGGCCAGATTCTCGACAGACGCTCTGTCCATTTCCTTGTCAAAAGAAATCTTTATGCGAAATGTTTTGGAAGCATTTGCATCTGTCAGGTAGGTGTCCAGGGAT
>CAYTJI010000122.1:0-1524 GCA_964438065.1 uncultured Desulfobacteraceae bacterium
TTCAAAACAGGATCGTGACCGGAACGTTTTTTTCAGCCGTCAATGGATCATCTGGTTGATCTCGAATATGGGCAGCAAAATGGAGAACACGATGAACGCGACGCTCACGGCCATGGTCAGTATCATGACCGGTTCGAGCAGGGCGGTCATGGCCATGATCTGTGCTTCGGTTTCTCCTTCATAGATGTCCGCAATTTTGTTAAGCATATTCTCCAGTTCCCCGCTCTGTTCGCCAACGGCCACCATCTGAACGGCGATTGGCGGAAACCACGGACTCCGGCCGAGTGGTACAGCAAGACTTTTCCCTTCTTCAATCTGTTCCATGGCGGTTTCGATATCCCTGGCGATCAGGGTATTGTTGACAATGTTCCGGACAATTTCAAGTGCGGTCAGCAACGGAACCCCGTTCTGCACCAGGCTGCCCAGAGACCTTCCAAACCGTGCGACAGCCATTTTGACGCTGATGTCTCCGACAACCGGGGCACGGAGTTTGATCTTGTCCCGGACATAACGGCCTTTCGGGGTTTTTAGCAGTTTTTTCAACAAAACCGTCACTCCCGCCAAACCCAGGAGAACCAGCCACCAGAAAGATTTCAGAAAATTGCTCAGACCTATGAGAATAAGTGTCGGCAGTGGCAGAGTCTGTTTCATGTCTCTGAAAATGCCGGTGATCTGGGGAACAACGAAGGAGACCAGGAAAAACAGGATAAATGTGCCGATAAGAAACATGACCACCGGATAGGCCATGGCCGCCTTGAAACGGCCTTTGAGGGCTTCCTGACGCTCGGAAAATTCGGCGAGTCTTTCCAGCACCAGATCAAGAGAACCGGAAGCCTCCCCGGCCCGAACCATGTTTACGTAGATCTGGGAAAAAAGCCTGGGGTGCTGAGAAAGCGAGAAAGCCAGGCTGTTGCCTTCATTTACGGATTCCTTGACCTGAGCGATAATTTTTTTTAGTAGTGGGTTGCTGATCTGGGCCAGCAGCGCATCAAGTGAAGCCACCAGAGTGACGCCTGCGCCAAGCAGGATGGAAAGTTGCCGTGTCAGTACGGAAATTTCCACCGGTTTCACCCGTTGAAGCAGAAAGGAAACAGGTGCCTGTCGGGTGGACATGCCCCGGGCTCTGGAGACTGTCTCCCGGACTTCGACCGGGAAGATACCGGAGGCCCTGAGCTTCTGTCTGGCGGTCACGGGGTTGTCGGCGTCGATAATGCCGGTGGTTGTCTTACCGGCCTGATTAAATGCTTTATATTCATATACAGGCATGATATACGTGAAGTGGCCGGGGTGCGGAGAACCCTGCCCGGAACGGTGTCTCGGGCGACCTTTAAGAAACGTTTCCCTGTTGTGAGACCTTTGAAAAATGACCGATTTCGTGTCAAATCAAGTCGAACATCCCGGGCTATGAGCGGGAGAAGGTGAAAATTATAACCGCAGGAATATATTGAATATTTCTAGGATTATAATTTGAGTCTGACGCCGAATTGGTGCAAAAGCGGTCGCTTTTCAAAGGTCTCATTCTGA
>CAYTJI010000122.1:1534-3373 GCA_964438065.1 uncultured Desulfobacteraceae bacterium
GATTAATCCCGGCATAGCGGGATGAGCCTGACCTGTCTGCGGATGACCCTGAGGCAGGCTCAGGGCTGGCGCAACGTTACAGGGTATTTTTCGCATATCGTTATATGATAACAGTGCGGACGGTTCGTGTCAACTTATGCGCCCGGGCGGACACAGAACCCGACCGGGTGTATTCGCGAAATTTGTTAGGGGACGTACCGTGGTGAAAGCTGTCGGAAGATCATTTTTCTTCTGCGTTCTCCTGATGGTTGCTTCAGGCGGATTCCCTGCATTTTGCGGAGAAGGCGATTTCTCCGAATCCGCCGGCATCTCGTGGGCCGCAGCAAACAATGGGAACAACAGGATCAAACACAACGAAAATGTTGGATCCCGCCTTGCCCTTTTTTTCCGCAATTACATTTCCAGGGTTGACGGAGACCGGTGCCCGAGCCTTCCTTCCTGCTCATCGTACAGTGTCCAGGCCTTTCGGAAACATGGTTTTTTTGTTGGTTGGGTGATGACGGTCGATCGGCTTATTCATGAGGCGGATGAACGCTCCGTATCCCCCGTGGTTTATTACGAGGGCAAGTTCAGGATCATCGACCCGGTTGAAAACAATGACTTCTGGTGGTTCCATGGGGATGCTCGTTCGCAGAGATAAATACATCTTGATCCTGTTTTCAACCTTATGCCTGATATCCTACACTGGATTTCCTGCAATTTCAGCCCAGATCCTGATTGACAGCTCACGTCAGTTTGATTTTGCGCGCACATGCATGAAAAGCGGCGAGTTTGACACGGCCATAGTTGAATTCAATCGATTCATCCATTTTTTCCCCGATGATTCCCGGACCCCGGAGGCCCGGTGCCTGATCGGCATATGTCACATGGAGGCTCGCCGTTTTGAGGCTGCCAGAAAAGTCTTTTTCCGGATTGCCGATACCACGTCAGCGCCGCGGTTCCGCTGCCGGGCGCTGTTGCTTATAGGGGAATCCTACTACCGGCAGAAAATTCCGTCAGAGGCGGCATACTATTTCAGACAGGTCATTGAGGAATGCCGGGACCCTGAGATGAAAAATATGGCTTGTTACCGGCTCGGGTGGACGCGCCTCCAGGAGGGCCGGTGGCGGGAGGCATCCGGGACGTTTCGCCGGGTTGGGAAAGGAAGCCCGTTTTACGAAAGCGCCGGAAGGCTTGCCGTACAGGGCCTTAAAGGCGAGACGATCCCGCTCAAAAAACCGGCTGTTGCCGGGGCGATGGCCGCTCTGGTACCGGGAATGGGGCACGTTTATGTGTCCAGATTCAGAGATGCGATGACAGCATTTGTTCTGAACGGACTTTTCGTGTGGGCGGCGATTGAATCATTCCAGCATGACCAGGAAGTCCTGGGCGGCATCCTGTGCGCCCTTGAGTCCGGATGGTATACCGGAAATATATACAGTGCGGTCAATTGTACGCACAAGTACAACAGGAAACTGCAGGAGAATTTCAGAAAAACCCTGAAAGATCAATTCCATCTGAATCTGTTTGCCGCGGGCAGGGGCTGTGGGGGGATCGTCCTGACATTTCATTTCTGAAGTCGGCAGCTTTGTGTCTTGGGGAACTGTCAAAAACACCGGTGTGCTCTGGTGCATATCCCGGCTTGACACGGGAATGCCTGTGTCTTAATCTCCGGAACATTGACGGTTTCATACGCCATGCAATCCTTTTTTCCCGGTGCCGCCATGCCGTCTGGCCCGACGAGCTTTTGTGAACGGCCGGGAGCCTTGAAAAATGACGGATTTTGTGCCGAATCAAGTCGAAAATCCCGGACGATGCGCCTGATCTGCCTGCGTGCCTGCCTGCCCGTGCGGACGGCAG
>CAYTJI010000122.1:3473-6128 GCA_964438065.1 uncultured Desulfobacteraceae bacterium
CTACTAATTCTCAAGGAGGTACTGTTTTGATTAGACATTTCAAGCGGGTGTGCCTGATTATAACCATGGCGTTCGCTGTTGTATGTTATTTCAACCTGCCGACGGCCTTGAGTGCCCAAGGCCGGAAGGAGAACGCGAAATCCATCAGACACGCACCGAAACCGAATGCGGTTCCACGCATACAGTTTGAAGAGCTGTTTTATGATTTTGGAAAATCGTTTCAGCATCAAACACTTGAGCACATTTTTCTGTTCAGGAACACGGGGAATGCCAACCTGCATATCATAAAAGTCAAGGCCGGGTGAGGCTGCACAGCGGCCCTGGTATCGACCAGGGATATTCCCCCGGGAGGGGAGGGCAGGATCAAGGTCAGCTTCAAGACGGGCACAAGTTTCGGGAAAAGAACCAAATCTATTACGGTCCGTTCGAATGACCCGGAAAAGAGGTCCGTGAGACTCAAAATCACAACGGATGTCCAGGCGAAACTGGCACTGGTCCCCAGAAGAGTGTATTTTGGGAAATTAAGGAAGGGTGTTCGTTCTCCCGACCGGTATGTGGAGATCGCCGGTACGGACAGGGATACGACAAAGATCCTTTTTGTGGAATCGAGAAACAAATTTATCCGGGCGGAGGTTGTCCCTTTTACCCGAAAAGACGGGAGCAGGGGGAAGCGAATCCGCGTGGCGGTTCTGCCGGGCATGAAGGTCGGCAGATTTAATGAATGGGTCGCTGTTCACACGGACCATAAAGAGAAAAAGAAGATCACGTTCCATGTTTACGGTGAAATTACGGGTGATATCATGGTGCTCCCCCAGTATCTTTCGTTTGGTATGTTCCGGAAAGGCGGAAAATATGAGAGGAAAATACGGCTGAAAGCCGCTCCAGGTATATCGTTCAGGGTCCTGGATGTCAAATCGACAACTCCGGATCTGATACCGAATCTCCTGACCATCAGGGAAGGGACCGATTACTGGGTGGAAGTCTGCATGAAGGAAAGTTTTGATAAAGATACCCTGAATGGAAAGATAATCATTACGACTGACGATAAGGATCAGCAGTATATTGAGGTTACGGTCACAGGCAGGGCTTTCAAGGAACGGATGAAAGGCCGAAGACCGGGAAATGCCCGTGGGATGAAGAAACGGCGATAACCCAATATCAGAACTGCACCTGTCATCCGGTTTCCGGGCATGAATAATGCGGGACACAGCCAAGGAGGTACAAGAGAATGTCGATCATTACGATTTCCAGGGGTTCATACAGCAAGGGCAGGGAGATCGCCGAAAAGGCGGCTGAGAGACTGGGATATGGCTGCATCGGACGCAGGGTCCTTCTCGAGGCGTCGGAGGAATTCAATATCCCGGAAGTGAAGCTCAGGAGGGCCATTCACGACGCCCCGTCCGTTCTGGAGCGTTTCGCTTATGGAAAAGAAAAATATATTGCCTATATCCAGTCCGCTCTGCTGAAAAATCTGAAGCAGGATAACGTGGTCTACCACGGCCTCGCGGGTCATTTTTTCCTGAAAGGGGTATCTCATGTTCTCAAGGTTCGCATTATTGCCGATATGGAGGACCGGGTAAAACACGAGATGGAAAGGGAGGGTATTTCAAGGGAGGATGCCCTCGAGATGTTGAAAAAAGATGATGAACAACGGGTGAAATGGAGTAAGTATCTGTACGGGATTGATACCCGGGACCCGAGTCTGTATGATCTGGTGATTCACATTCACAAAATCACGGTGGAAGATGCTGCTGATATCATCTGCGACACAGTGAAGCTGGATCACTTCAAGACCACCCCGGAATCACAGAAAAAAATGGAGAGCCTGGCCCTGGCCGCAGAAGTGAAAGCCGCGCTTGTCGATCTCAAACCGGATATCGACGTCAGCGCAGATCCGGACGGAACCGTAACGGTTCAGACACGGGCACCGGAGTCCAGAGAAAAATCGCTGATTCGGGAGATGCAGGAGATCGCGGGCAGGATCCCCGGAGTCAGGGATTTTAAAGTCGAGGTGCGGCTTACGGATATTGTGGAATAAGTCTATGATCGGCTGTTTCTGTTCGCGGGTGTGCCTGGGTGGCGGAATTGGTAGACGCAAGGGACTTAAAATCCCTCGGAGCTGAGTCTCTGTACGAGTTCGATTCTCGTCCCAGGCACCAGAACTCATTAGAACCCTTTGATATTTCAGTAAATCGTTTGTAACCTGGAAAATTTTTGGATTCCCGTTTCGTCCAACCCCTGCCCAACTCTTACACAACCTGCGCAGGCCCGGATCCACTCGGCCCCGATCCCAGGATCGGTATCCTGATCCAGAGACACATGTTTCGCCGCGCATTTATATCCTGAATAAGATGACCGATACAGTGGTCAGCAGGATGCCGGACATGCGGATGGAAGTAAGTTTTTCCGAATAGAAGATCGCGGAAAGCAGGATTTAGGTGACAAAGTGAAGCCCCATGATCGAGACGACAATGGACAGGGGGCCTTTCTCGAGTGCCGACGGAAACGCATAGAAACCGGCGAAATTCAGCACGCCCATGATGATTCCGATTATCAGGGCGGTTGATATCTTCGTTGACGGCACCGGCTTATTTGGGCTCCAAGATGATTTTACATCCTCTACATCCTCCCGCTTCTCATGATCGATATCAGCAG
>CAYTJI010000123.1:0-6116 GCA_964438065.1 uncultured Desulfobacteraceae bacterium
TTGGGCGGCATGTCCGCCTGACCCAGGGCGCAGGCCTTGAATGCCCTGTGAACCGCTTTGATTGCCAGTGAAGGGGTCAGAATGCTTTCAATCTCGTCTTTTGTGAATATCAATGTCTCCATTCAGGTGCTCCCTCAGGGGTTGTCGCCGTTCAATAACAGCCGGAAAAGACTGGCTGCCTTGATCGCGTCCGCAACACGTTGCCGTTCTTGTTGTGTTTTAGCGGAAATGAAGAGAAGGGGGAATCTTGAGAAGGGTTCCGGCAGTCAGCCTGTCGGAAATTTCAAAACCATTATACTCGGCCAGCTTTAGCATTTTTTCGGAGGAATGAAAATATTTTTTTGTTATCCCCGCCCATGTTTCCCCTTTTCGGACCTTGTGGATCCGCAGCCGTGCCGGTTTCAGGGTTGCGGCCTCTTTCGGGGAAAGAAACCGGATGCTCCCGGCCATGGATTCCACAAGCGGTCGCAGGACATTGAAGTCCGCCTGTTTCGAGATGGCAAGGAGAGAAAAGGCATTGGACCACCGAACAAAAGCAATGCCTTCGGCAGTGACAGGGCCGGCCTGCCGGCTGTAGCCGGTGAACAGGCCGGCCCTGGCGTTATGGGGAAGCCCCGGAGTCGGCCGGATTTCCCCGGCTTTCTGCAGCCCCGCCTTTTCCATGGAGGTTTGAAAATCCCGAAAATATTCGGCCGTGCCCCTGCGGGTCCGCAGGGGTTTGATATTGAAGTAGGCCACAAACCCCTTTTTTGGCTCATCAAAGACGGCGGTAAACTGTTGGCTGTTGATATGGGGGATCCACCCCGGGGGAATGGCCATACTCAGAAGATATTCCTTGTTGTAATACCGGTCCCCGTTTATGAATTCCTTCCCGTTCCACTCCCCGACCGCGAGCCCGTCCAGCAGCGCGATGAGTTCATTGCGTTTGACCGGGCGTTTCAGGACTTCCGCCTGCGTTTGTCGAATCTCGGCGATTTCGCGCGTCAGATTGGCGATCCTTTCACTTGTGGGCGGATGGGTCATGAACCAGACCTGCAGGGCGGAGGGTTCGGTGTGCTGGAGTTTCCGGAGCTGATGCATCAGGTCCAGGGCCGCGAGCGGGTTGTACCCTGCTTTTACCATATATTTTGTGCCCAGGTAGTCGGCCTGTCTTTCATCGTCCCTGGAAAATTTGTTAAATGCCAGGGCAGAGCCCAGGTTGATGATCTGGCCGTAGTCCTGAACAGAACCGTGGGTGGCGACAGACAGGGCCAGGAGGCCGAAATTCAGTAATTGGGATCTGGAGATCTGCTCGGCGGAGTGTCGGGCAGCCACGTGGGCGATTTCGTGACCCAGTACGGATGCCAGCTCGTCTGCGGAATTCATCCTTTCGAGCAGTCCCCTGTGAACATACACGAAGCCTCCCGGAACTGCAAACGCGTTGAAATCCGGGGTGTCCACGATCTCCAGGCGATAAATCAGGTTCGGCCGGTCACTCTGACGGCCGATTGATTCCGCCATTTTTTTCACATAGGCGCGGAGTTGCGGTAATTCGAGGTATACGCCCATGGTCTGGCGGACCTTTTTGTCCACGCTCCGGCCGATCTGAAATTCCCTTTCCTCGGAGACGGTCATGAACTGGATCTGCTTTGTCGCCGGGTTGACGGCACACCCGTAGAGGATGAAAGCAATCAGCATGAGCGCAATGAGGAGAGGAGAAAAAACAGCGAATGCTCTTGAAATCATGCCGCAGCCCCCTTTCAAGGCGGGAAGTTCGATACAGCCAAAATATCACAGAGATTCTGAATAGTAAATGCCCGGCAATGTTCCGTTTCAAGCCATCCGGGTCGTAACCCCGGGCACGCATTCCGGACCCGGCCAATTAAGTTTTGATTTTGACGGGACATTCTTGCATAATGCTTCCACGGGCTTCCGCTCTTGTGAAGATCCGGTTCCGAACCTTTTCCGCCCGGGCCCTGAGGCGCACAGTCGCGGGAGTTTCCCCGCGCCTGGAACAATTCCAGCCCGGATGTCGGCATTTCAATGGGGTGTAAAACAATACCATACATTTTCGTGGACCGACAACCCGATCTTTGTCGGATAGGCCGGGAACTCAGGAATGAAGCGGCAATCGCCGTTGACGTGGAAGCGGACTCTCTGTTCCACTACCATCCGAAGGTCTGTTTAATCCAGATCGCCACGCCATCGAAAAACATCCTGATTGATCCTCTGGCTATTGAGAGTCTCTCGGAACTGATACCCGTATTTTCAGACCCCGGTATCTGCAAGGTCTTTCACGGCGCGGATTATGACATCCGATCCCTGGGCAGGGATTTTGGCATGGAGGTAAACGGGCTGTTTGACACGCAGGTGGCCGCGGCCTTCCTGGGTCTGAAGGAAACCGGGCTTGCCGGGGTGGTAAAGGAGCGGTTGGGTGTCACACTGGACAAAAAGTATCAGAAAAAGGACTGGTCCCGCAGACCCCTGCCCCAGCCGATGCTGGAATATGCCGTGAAAGACGTTTTGTATCTCCTGCCCCTGGCTGACACGTTACGGGCCCAGCTGAAGGCCGGGAACAGACTCTTCTGCGTTGAGGAAGAATGCAGGCGGCTCAGCCGGGTGCGCGCGGTTGAAGGGAACCCTCATCCGTTGTTTTTGAAATTCAAGGGCGCCGGCAAACTGGACGCCAGAAGTCTGACCGTTCTGGAGGCGATCCTGAAATTCAGGGACGAGAAGGCCAGGGACATGGATCGGCCGCCGTTCAAGGTGTTTGGAAATGCGCAGATTCAAAAAATGGTCAGAGAAAAACCCCGTAGCGTGAATGAGCTCCTGACCAGGGGATGCCTGAGTCCCGGACAGACGCGCGTGTTCGGACATGCCCTGTGCAGGAAAATCAATCAAGCCATGCATCTGCCTGAGTCCGTGCTGCTGACCTATCCCAGGAAGACCGGAAAACGTCTCGGGTCAAAGGCCTCGGACCGGGTAAAGGCCCTCCGGAAATGGCGGGAGGTTCAGGCCCGTGAGATGGGCCTGGACCCGGCGCTGATATGTTCCAACGCCCAGATCCGGGTGCTGGCTGTTTTGAACCCGGAAACATCGGATGATCTGAAAACGGTCCCCGGAATCAGAGACTGGCAGAGAGCGCTTTTCGCCCGCGATATCTGTGATGTGCTGCATTCGGTGTAGTGTTTCAGCCGGGAACGAACGGACCCGGAGGGGGGATTTTTTTCAGGACCGTGAAAGCGAATGCCCACACACCCTGCCGCATAAAGGGGTGTTCTGTCCCGCCCGTATTTTGTGCCGACACAATATGAACGTGCCGGTATACCGAATCCAACCCGTTTTCTCTCCAGCCTGCTCATGAATATGGCCCTGGCCTTCCACTGTTTCAACCCTCTGCCGGGACGTTTGTCAATCCTGTAATTTCCTAAGATTTTCATTATAATCAATAAATTAGAAAATATTTTGTGGATTTTTCCGATTTCTGTGTTACATATTTAATGTCTGCCGGGGCAGTGGTTTGCCGTGCGGACGCGAAAAGGAATGTTTGGGGGCTGTGTGAGATGAAGATTCTGATAACCGGAAGCACCGGGATGCTCGGAAGTGAATGCACGAAAGTTCTCGGGAAGGATCATGAGGTGATTACACCCGGGAAAACAGAAATGGACATAACCAGCTGGGATGGTGTCATTGACAATCTCCAGAAAACTTCCCCGGATGTGGTTTTGAACTGTGTCGCCTTTACCGATGTAGACGCATGTGAGACGGAGGCTTTCACCGTCCGGAAACTGAATATCGAGGGGCCCAGAAATCTGGCGCAGTGCTCTGCCCGGTTTGAGTGTAAACTGGTCCATATCTCAAGTGACTATGTGTTTGACGGGAAGAAGATGATGCCCCAACCCTATTTTGAAGATGATGCGCCGAACCCGCTGTCGGCATACGGATTGAGCAAGATGGAAAGCGAATCCGCCGTCCGGGATAACTCTCCCAACTATCTGATTATTCGTACATCATGGCTTTATGGGATTGAGGGCAGTAATTTTATAAAATCCATCCTCAGGCAGGCGATGAAAAAAAAGAAGGAGGGTCTGAAGGTGGTTAACGACCAGTTTGTTTCACCCACGTGGGCCTATCGACTGGCCCTGCAGATCAGGGAACTCCTGACAGCCCGTGCCGTTGGAACGTATCATGCCACGGCAGAGGGATACTGCAGCCCTTTTGAGTATGCCCGATACGTCCTGGATAAACTGGGAATCAAGGCATCGATAGAGCCCGTTCAACTGAAGGACCTCAACCTTCCCGCCCGAAGGCCGCTCAACTGCCTGCTGGAAAACCGATTGTTGAAAAAACAGGGAATCAACGTCATGGTCGACTGGAAAGAAGACCTGGATACCTTTCTGGATCGTTCCGGCGAACAGCTTCTGAAAGAGGCGGGGGCCTGACGCGGACCTTCCCGGGAACGTGTTATCCATATGAAATTTTTTCTTCTATTGCTGGGGCTGCTTTACGTTATCTGCCCATATGACCTGTTCCCCGATTTCTTTGTCGGGCCGGGTTGGATTGATGACCTGATCGTCCTGCTCCTGATGGGGTGGCATTTTCGGGTGTACAGCAAGAAGCGCGAACAGCCGGGGTCTTTCTCCGGACACGGAGAAAAGA
Organism: uncultured Desulfobacteraceae bacterium; assembly: GCA_964438065.1. Lineage (GTDB taxonomy): Bacteria > Desulfobacterota > DSM-4660 > Desulfatiglandales > Desulfatiglandaceae > CAYTJI01. The sequence continues at coordinate 4,639 of CAYTJI010000123.1, forward strand.
CCGGCCCTGACCGCGAGGAGAGAAAACAGGGCCGTTCCGCAGAAGGGGGGCGAGATTCCCATCCCCGTCGGGACGGCGGACCTGAAGATCCCTATACGGTACTCGGGGTTCAAAGGGATGCCTCACCGGAAGAGATAAAAAAGGCCTATCGGAGACTGGCAAACAAATATCATCCGGACAAAGTCAGCTATCTGGGCCCGGAGTTCCAAAGCCTGGCCGACAGGCGCTTTAAGGAAATACAGGCAGCTTACCAGGCGTTGATGTCCGAACAGCGGCCCCCTGGCGCCTGATGAAAGTTCAGCCATGGACAGGGTCGGTCCCGCTCATGCGCAGGCATTATCGCAATGACGGCGTACGCGGGCGGAATTTACCCGGTGGAGATGTTTATCGGGGCGTTCGTCGTCTGCAGTCATGAGATCTTTGAAAAATGACCGATTTTGTGCCCAATCAGGTCGAAGATCCCGGATGATGAGCCTGGCCTGTCTGCGGGCCTGGCTGTCCTGTCCGGACGGCAGACAGGCCACGCACAGGCCGACGCCGGGTGGGTGCAAAAGTGGGTGCCTTTCAAAGGTCTCTCATGGGTTGAGATGATCGGGTATGAAGCGCGTACATACAGGGAGAGAGTCCATGCGGGTGATCTTGTTTCGTTCCATCTCGTGGTTCGGGAGACCGATCTGTGGGTGGGTGCCGACAGGCACCTCGGAGATGAGACCCGGGATCTCGTACTGGATTGCAGACGTCAGATCGAGAACCATATCTCCTCTCACCCGGAGTTCGCAGTGAGCCTGTCCCCTGTTAAGGATGACCCTTTTGCCCCGCCGCTTATCCGGGAGATGATCCGGGCCACAAGACGGCTTGGTGTGGGCCCCATGGCGTCGGTGGCCGGCGCGGTGGCCCAGTATGTGGCGACAGGCCTTTTCCGTTTCAGCAAACAGGTGATTGTGGAAAACGGAGGGGATATCTTTCTGAAAACCAGCCGCCCTGCAACCGTTTCCATTTATGCCGGGTTATCGCCGCTGAGTGAGCGGTTCGGTCTTGAAATTGCAGTCAGGCAGATGCCCCTGGGGATCTGTACGTCATCCGGAAAGGTGGGTCATTCCCTGAGCCTTGGCATTGCGGATGCCTGCTGTATTCTTTCTCCGTCCGCAATACTCGCCGACGGCGCCGCAACGGCCCTGGGAAACCGTGTGCAACGGAAGGAAGACCTGGACAGGGTGGCTTCCTGGGCGGCCCGGATCAGGGGAATTATCGGGGGTGTGGTGATCGTTGACGACAGAATCGCCGCCTGGGGGGATATCGAGCTTGTGAAGCTGTAATCTCCCCGGTTCCGCACTGGATGGGCCTCACTAAAGGAGACCTTTGAAAAATGACCGATTTTGTGCCAAATCAAGGAGGGCGAAAATTATAACCGCAGGAATATATTGAACCTAAATCCTGCATAAACTATTTTCAAAAAAGAAATTATGCTTTTAATATCA
>CAYTJI010000124.1:0-6089 GCA_964438065.1 uncultured Desulfobacteraceae bacterium
GAGGCCTCCCGGCCCTTCTCCAACCCGGAGTCACGGCTCAATTCTGCATGAAGGGAAACCCCTCAGCGGCGAACCACTTTCGCGGTATAACCTTGTTCCCGCAACCTTTCAACAAGATCTCCGGCCTGCTTCTTTGTCCTGAAGGCCCCAAGCAGAAACCTCGTTTTTTGAGGTGAAACAGGATCCGGCATGACATATCCCAAATATGATCCGGATCGAAGTTCGGCCTTCAATTTTTCCAGTCGCGCCTGTGGACCTGATGTCCCGACCTGAACGGCATAAGGCATCCGCACGGCAAGCGGGTAGGTATCCCTGAAACCTCTAAGATTCAGGACGACCTTCCGGGCGGCCTCAAGTGTCTTGAAATATCCGACAAACACCCGGTAATAATTTCCTTTTCCCGGGACATGGGTGAGGCACGTAAAAGCCGGAAAACCCTTTTTTCCCAGCTCCTTTACCGAATGCTCCGCCCTCTTCTTTTTTTTATAGGAACAGACGTGAATGGTGTAGGGATAATATTCCTTTTTTTTGGCACGTACATGATCGTTTTCCTGATATGGCACCCCACCCCTGTCCATATTCTTTTCCGCGGGCACTGTCTCTTCTGTGTCTCCCGGGTTGATCTCCTCATTTCTCTCAATCGTTATTAAAGTATCGGGTACAATTGCCTCGTGTTCCGTGCCTGTTTCGTTCCCCGACCCATGGACCGAACGGATCCGGGTTTCAAGCCCGGTTTTGCCGACCATCTGGAGATCAACGGCTTTCATTTTTCTGAACTGCTCCCGTGCCAGGGCCAGTTCTTTCTCCAGTTCCTCGATGCGCCGACTGCAGTCTGCCAGCCTGGCAGACTGCTTTTCAGCAGATTCAAGAAGCCTCTCATTCTTCGACTTTAGACGGGCCAGTTCGATCCGGACGGCATTCAGGCGATCCAGCAACAAGAGTAGCGATTGCGCACTTTCTTCCTCTTCCGGCGTCAGATCCAGCGTCAGATATACACGGAGCCAGCGCATCGCACGTTTGATATTGATACCCTCATTCCCCAGGCGGATATTGAGAAAAACCGCCTTTCGAACCGCTGTTTTGCGGTACCGAGAAAACGGGTAATTTTCCGCAACAACCGCGTATTCCCGGAACGCTTCCCCGTATTGTTCAGAGTTTTCCAGCGCCGCGGCACGTTTCATATGATCCCGGGCGTGGCTTTCATCCCGAAAGTACCGAAGCTGTGCGGAACAACCAACAATTAGGAAACACAAAATCACAGTTACAGTCCTGCAGATGTCCATGATGCACTCCCGATTCTGCGGCAACCTGGATGTAAACGCCTTCACGTGTCCGGGAAACCAGTCCCGCAATGGACCCGAACACCAGAGTGAAATCCGGAGCGACAACCGGCCTGACCGGCCATGAGGAAAGCCTCCGGATTTCTCCTTGACCCTGCCCCCATTTATGTCCTATACCTTTATCATAAAGACAATTGCTTGTCACTCCTGAACAAACTTTTCAGACAGTGCTTCCGGAATCTGTACCCTGAACGGGGCTTATCTGGCAACAGGTGCTTTCCAGCGGGCATTCCCGAAAAACCTGTCAGGCCTACGCAACACATGATGCATCCAATCATTTCCGTAAGATGCGCCCGGGACTCATTTAAAATTGCATCCGGGTTTTTTGCGGTCTTCACGATTGCGCTGGCATCTGTTTTATGCGCATTTACGGGCATGTGCGCGTCTGAAAAAGACTCCGGCAAAACATACATCGACCTCCGAAACAGGCTTGAAAACGGCGGAGATAAAATCGACTATGAAACACTCATGCGTGTCTACCGGGAGATTTCCGAGACCCCGGATCCGATTCCCCATGTGGACCGGTTGCTTATGTCTCTTATATCCAAAAGGAACAGCAACCCCCGCATCGACCAGATGATATTGATTTTTGCCGCACGGACCATAGAAAACAGCCGGTATCCCATTCATAATGTTTACGCCATATTTGAAACCATTCTGAATATGGATGATGAACGGCTGAATGAGTGGGTTATTTCATTTGTTGCTTCCGCCATCGGACATTACCCCTTTGACATCCCGCACGGGGACAGACTTGTCGATCTTCTTGAACAGACCATGGACCGGGTGGAGGCAGTGCCGTCGGAATCGAGGGAATATTTCGGTTTTCACTTTCTCCCCCCCCCAAAGAATCACCTCATTCGTTCCTACCTTGCCGGAATCGCAGACAAACGTCAGAGAGAAACAGAAAGGTTTTATTATTATTCGCTGGTCCGGAATCATATTACAGAAAGTCAGATTGAAACCGCCCTGAAGCGGCTACAGGAAAACGGCATTCCCGGAACAGATAAAAAATGCCGACTCCCCATGAAACACCTTTTTTTCCACATTTACAAGACGCCCTGACCGGGATAATTCAGAGGTCTCCTACGGATTCGCGAAGAAAATCAGGAAGAGCTGCCACTGGATAACCAGTATGAATGGGATGGGAAGTAGAAAAAACAGGATTCTGGCCTTGATTCTCGTGTTGAAGATATAGAAATCCTTGCAGAACAGCACGAGGATCACCGCGGCACAGGTGAGCAAATATTTTATAGAGAGAAAAACAACCGGGCTGTACTCCAGGTAATAGGCCAGTACCGGATTCAATTCTTTGGCACCGTTTTCAACAAGAAACAGTGTAAACAGGGAATCCAGGATACTCAGCGTGAGAATCATCAGGATGACCACCATTATCTTTGAATTGTACCGGTCCACTCTCTGCGGTTTCTGTCTATCCTCTTTTCTTCTCGGGACCCCCCGTCTGCCTGTGATCAGGTATCGGTTGAACATTGGCAGATTGGTGCTCCGGCGGTCTAAGCCGGAACGTCTTTCCATCCTGTCGTCGACGTTGCTCATGACAACCTCCCCATGACAAAGCGGATATTCTGAGGGAAGATTTTTCCCAACAGTCGGAGCGATGCGCTCAACTGCACTGCGACGGTACCTGTCTGTCATTCTTGAATAGCGAATATCATGCCAGCAGAACGGCAGAGTTTCACAAAAGGAGCTTTCCCTGCCGGATGCCCGTCCATCGGACCCGACACTGTTGTTCGGTCGCTACAGGCAGAAAATTTCGATGATTAAAACAGGCTGAATATACAGAGGGTTACAGCGGAGTGTAAACAGCGAAAAAGAGGGATGGCTTTATCGGGGTTCCCAAGGGGGCAAAGAAAACAGTGTTTCCGGATAAAAACAAATGGCAGGAAAAATGCCGGCGGAACAGGTGTGTGTAAAAAAAATCATATCCTATCCGGAAAGTTTTTTCCACTTTGTGGCACGACTTTACATAACTGGTTTTTCTCCCTGAAAAAGGGAACCTTCTCACATTGCACGTCGTCTTTCATCTGTTAGGGTTCGATCACTTCAATCAGCTGACAGCAGGAGACATCATCTCGTACCGTTTCCATACCTGACGGGTAATAGACGGTGACTTTGAAGGGGCCCTTGTCTGTGCCGAGCCCGAAGTGAGCCACGGGTTCATCCTGATTACCGGTCCCCCGCCCGGCCCGGATCTCTCTCACCCATTTCTTTCCACCATCAGCCGTCCGGATAACGACCTTTGCGCCGATACCGGTAGTCGGACTGTGAGTACCGACAGCCCGAACCTCCAGCCAGGTCCTGTTAAGCTTCTGTGCTTCATTCCTCAGGAGGACGGGTTTGTTTCCCGAGCACACGACCAGGTCCATATCACCGTCTCTGTCATAGTCGGCCCAGGCTGCTCCCCAACCGTTATAAACCCTTGCGCCGGCCTCCCATGCAATATTAACAAATCGGTCGTCCCGGTTCAGGTAAAGAACAGACGGTGCGTTCCGATATACACTTGTGATAAAAAGATCGAGGTGACCGTCAAGATCAACGTCTTCAAACGATGGATCGGAGTAGGTCTCCTGATAGAAAAACCCCAAATCTTCAAAGTGGGGATCAAAACCTCTGTTCTCGGAAGAAGGCAGGTAGAGCACACTGGTATCGGAAAGCCCCAGAAGCCTGGGGTGAGCGAGATTCGAGACAAACAATGCCGGTCTGTCCGTTCCCAGCCAGCCCCACGCCCCGCCGATGGAATGGCCATAAGCCCCGCGAACATCTCGGCCCCTCACCCCGAGTTCCTCCGCCCTGTCAACAAGCCGGAACGAATGCGGCCCGTTTCCCGATTCGTTCACCAGGAGAAAATTCGGGTCCAGGCGATAATTGGCCACAAACAGGTCAGGTCTGCCGTCCCCGTTAAAATCCGCAAAAGACGCCCCCCTGCCGCACATCCTCTCCAGGCTGGAATAGGTAATGAGGGCAGTTGCGTCCAAAAATGTCCCGTCCCCCCGGTTCAGGTAGAACACATCAGAAGAGCCCCGCCCGCGCTCGGGGCCGCTGTTTTCATAATCAGCAAAATAGATATCCACGGCCCCGTCTCCGTTTACATCCGCGGCAGCCGCTGATTCGGTCGACCCTGTGTCCACGGGCCATACAGGCAAGGCCGTATCCGTCACGTCCTCCATGAGTATGCGCTTTCCTTCACCGAACCGGTTCAGATACAGCCGGGGACCGCCTTGTCCTGTGAAAGCGATCAGGTCCGGAAACCCGTTATTGTCAAAATCGGCCAGAATTCCGCCGGATGGATGTGAATGATCCACGCCGCATGATTCCGTAATATCTCTGAAGGTCCCATCCCTGTTATTCTCAAAAACTGTTCTGCCGGCGATCACCAGGTCCGGATACCTGTCCATGTTCAGATCCGACCAGGCCACCCTTTCTCCCGTGACACCCGCTAAACCGGCCTGATCCGATACGTCGGTAAAACGCGGAATCCCCTCAATACCCGCGAAATATTCTGCGGGACGGATATCAATGCCCCTCAATGAAAGAATCCGTTTCATGCCGCAGACCGCTTTTTCGGAATCACCCAACTCCGCCGCCCGCCTGTAGTGAAACAACGCCTCATCAAAACGCCCCCCCTTTTCAAGGGCATCTCCATACCACAAATGAAGATCACGGCAACGGGGACTGTGGGACAGGCCTTTTTCAAACTGCACAACGGCTTGTCCGTAATCTCCCTGCAAAAACTTTATCCTTCCGTAAACGGCACGATATTGCGCCCGCGCCCCTTCCATCAGTCTGTTCCAGGTCCTGTCATCCACATACGGGTACCGGTCCCGGGGATCCGGATTCCGGGCCGCCCGAATGGCCTTTTGAATATATTCTTCAGCAACATCAAGATTTCCGCCGACATCCAGAATGGCTTCAGCGCATAGGTAATTCAAAACACGGTTCCGCGGGTCATGACTCAGGATATCTCTGCACTCGGACTGAACGGAGGTGCCGCCTTCCGCCTTTATTGACGACAGGGCCATACGGGCCATGTTGTATCGCAAGCGGTCCTCCGGAAAGGCTTTCCTGAAGAACCGCGTACTTTCCAGCAATCGTTCTTTATCCATTCTGAGGCTGCCGTAAAAAAACAATTCGGCCATATGCTTCCGCCACGAAGGTTTTTTCACCCGGCGTTCATATTTCCTGATTACTTCCATCTTTTCTGATTCAGCCCTGGCACCGTCAAGCCCTAAAACCGCTGCATAAATTCGCCCGGGATCTTCCGGGTCTGCATCCAGATATGACAGGGCCTTTGTTTCGAGTTCCTTTCTTGCGCGCTCCGTGTACCTGTTTTTCAGGACATCAATGAACCATAAACGAACCACTGCTTCCGGGTCTCCCGGTTCCAGTCTCAGGACATCCTGATAGGCGTCTTCGGCCTTCCGCCAGTTCTCGAGCGTATAGAATATGTCTCCCCGCATCTCCTGGATTTCCGCCGACTGCCCGCACTGAAAAGCCGCTTCATCCAATACTGCAAGGGCTTTTTGATAGCTCCGTTCCCACATCAGCGACCTGGCTTTTTCCAGTGTCCCTGTACAGTACCCGCTACCGCCTTGCGCACGGTGGAAGACCTTCCTGTAAACGGTACATCCGCTGTTCTGACCAACCAGGAAAATGAGTCCAGCAGCAAACAGACAACGCACATTCCGAACCATGGAATGACGCCCGGCTTGCCAGTGGATGGCATAAGAA
>CAYTJI010000125.1:0-6065 GCA_964438065.1 uncultured Desulfobacteraceae bacterium
TGCCTGCTGCAGGCAGGTCTTCGGCAAACGCGACGCTTGCAGGATTTAGGTTTCATTCAAAATCCCCCAGCTCGTACTGGACAATGGCTGCCAGAGTGATCGCCGCCGTCTCCGCCCGCAGGATTCGCTCCCCCAAACATGCAGAAACAAAGCCCGCATCCGTGGCGGAACGGATCTCTTCCCGGGAAAATCCGCCTTCCGGCCCGACAATACCCACAAACGTCCCCGGTAACCTTGGGGAGGACCTCAAAAACATTTTCAGACTGCCGGAGCGCTCCTCTTCCCAGAGGATCACCTTCATCGCGTCCATGCCGCGATATTTTTTCAGCAGTGCCCCGAAAGAACCGGGCATATCTATTTTCACGGGCACGGCCCTGCCGCACTGCTTTGCCGCACTGATCGCGATCTCTTCCCAGTGTCTCATCTTTTTGGAAAGCCGTTCCGGGTCAAAGCGGGGTACCGTCCGCTCAGAAAAAAAAAGGCAGATCCGCTCAACACCCAGCTCGGACGTCTTCTGAACCAGATAATCCATGGACCGGGATTTCAAAACCGCCTGACAGACAATGATGGTGACCGGGGAAGGAGACGGATCAGGCATGCGCATTTCAATCCGGGCGGAAACATCCCTTGAAGAAACCGCTTCAATCACCGCTCTGAACCTGGCACCCTTTCCGTCCATCAGGATGAAACGGTCTCCCGGTCTCATTCTCAGTACTTTTGATATATGCCTTGCCTCGGATCCGGAAATAACGCAGGTCGTGTCATCGACCCGAAGTTCCCTGACATAAAAACGTCTCAACATATGACTCCTCGAGACCTTTAAAAGCGACCGATCTTGCACCAACCCGGCGCCTGCAGGATTTAGGTGACACAGAATCGGAAATTTATCAAAGGTCTCACGGCAATGCTTACCGGCTTATGCCGACAGGGGCGTGGGGTCTTTTCATCAACCTCCCGGCCCGGTCATTTCAGCGGAGTCACGGAACGGGGAGGGGGGAGGCTGGTCCCGTCCGTAACCGGCTGAAATGACGAAGGCCTCGTAGTCACTCGGAAAACACCGCCCGGCTCTGCCACCCGGTGCGACCTTTTTTAAGCCATAAATTCGTGTGAGGGGCCAAAAAATATTTGATGTTTTAACTGGTTTGTCCTAATCTTGACATCAAGCTGAAACAAAATCCATCGGCCCTCACCGCAGCACTTTCTCATAAGGGCGTGGGCCTTGTTTGTCACCCTGTAAGGCCTCTGAAAAACAATTGTTTCCACCCGGTCCCAGGCTGACGGTCAGGGCATTTCGACCTGCAGTCGAACAGGACATACTCCTGGTCTTCTTTGAAAGAGGACAACTTTCTTAAGGCCATTTTGCACTCCGGCATCTGAGATGATATGCGTGACATTGACTCTCCAACATCGTGAAAGGAGCAACCATGGCGGAAGATCAGTCCGAAGACATCTTGGAAGAAAAACAGGGGTCTGAAACAAAAAAACTCCTGCTCATTATCATTATTATCTCTGTGGTTTTTCTCTCCATCATGGGTGCGGGTTTCTATATCCTCTGGAACCGAGTCTCCCCGCCCGATCCCCAGATCGCTCAGGAAGAGAGTAAAATCAAGGAAGTGGAAAAAGCAAAGAGTGAAATCAGGCCGATTTACTCCCTGGATACATTCATCGTTAATCTGGCCGACCGGGGGGCCACAAGATATCTGCGCGTGACCATGGACCTCGAGCTGTCCAGTGACGAGACAAAGGCTGAAATTGAAAATCGGCTCCCTCAGATAAGAGACACCATTCTGACCATCGTTCCTGCCAAGTCATCCAAAGAAATCACGACCATTGAAGGGAAAAAGGCCCTCCGCGACGAAATCATGGATAAGCTGAACAGTTTTCTGAAAGATGGCAGCGTGACAAATATCTATTTTACAGAATTTGTGATTCAATAACCGGATGACCCGGCCGAAGGGCGGTAAAAGACATATTCAAGGGACAGAATGTCAAACATTTGGTCCGTTCCACTCCGGATTGTGTGATAAAGCTCTTTCAGGGTACGCGATTCGGTCAGAGCAAGCCTGTACTCCGTGTCATTGAAATACGGTGTGTCAATGGGGAGCAGGATCTGCCCCAGATGGCCATGCCAGTGGACGCCCAAAGACGCCTTCATTTCAAAAACTCTCTTGTACATGTCTCGGATAAGATCCGTCCGCAGAACAGGATTAACCTGGTTGATCATGCAGTCGACGAGCCCCATCAGGTAATAGACTTCTCTCATCTGCGCTTCATCCTCCCTGTAAGTATATAGTGCCATGATGGTGTGGGCCATGCCGCCTGACAACAGATAATGGGGAGGAAGCTGCCATGGTCCGTTTTTCCCTCTCTTGAACGTATCCCTGCGGTGATCTTCCAGTCTTACGGATCCGGATTTTGTCATTTGAATGAACCGTGACGTCCCCCAATCCGCCTCCCTGAATTCAAACGGTGTCAGAGTGATCACATTGTCTGCGGACTTTTCTGTCCGGGGACCCAGGTAGATGATTTCTGCCATCATTCACATACCGTACAGAGGCCTTTCCCGGTTCATGGCCGGGGATGACAGGCTTCGTGGACTTTTTTCAACCGCTCTCTTGTCACATGCGTGTAGATCTGGGTTGTGGAAATATCCTCATGCCCGAGCATGACCTGGACAGATCTCAAATCCGCACCTGCTTCAAGCAGATGGGTGGCGAAGGAATGTCTGATACTGTGGGGGGTTATCCTTTTCCGGATACCGGCTTTCACGCCGTATTTTCTGATGATTTTCCAGAACCCCTGACGGGATATTCCCCGCCCGCTGGGATTGAGAAACAGCAATGGGCACTGCCCTGTTTTTGCCAATTTTCTGCGGCCATCCGAAAGATAGCGTCGCGTTGCCTCAAGCGCCCTGCCGCCAACGGGAACCACCCTTTCTTTCGAACCCTTTCCAAGCGTTCGCACATAGCCGGCTTCGAGGTTCATGCTGGAAATCTTCAGCCGGACGAGTTCGGAAACCCGCAGCCCTGTCGCATAAAGAACCTCCAGCATCGCCCGATCCCTCTGACCCCTGGCAGTCCTTGTGTCCGGCTGAGCCAGCAGACGTTCCACCTCGTCCCGACTCAGGATGCCCGGCAAGTGCTGGAATGGTCTCGGGCTCTCCAGCAACCTGGCGGGACTGGTTTCAATATCGCCCTCTGCCACCAGAAACCGGAAAAACGTCTTTATCGCCGAGATGTTCCGGGCCACGCTCCGGACGGATAACCGCCGCCCGATCATTTGGACATACTGCTCAATCTGATCCCGGTTCACCGCCGCGGGAGAGATATCCCGGGCAACGAGAAACCGGAAAAATCTTATCAGATCCCTGCTGTAGGCATCGACCGTATTACCGGCAAGGCCCCGTTCAATCCGAAGGAAGCTGATGAATCGATCCAGAAGTCCATCCGTTTCCAGATGAAATTTTGTTTTTTCCGGCATAATACAAGTCCGGAGGTTAATGGATGCGCCGGGAGGAACGGGTTTAACCCGAGACCTTTGAAAAATGACCGTTTTTGTGCCGAATCAGGTCGAAGATGCTGCACGATGGGTCTGACCTGTCCCGTCCGGACGGCAGACAGGCAACCCACAGGCAGGCGACTAGAACAGATAGAAGCCCAGGGCTTTGTCACTGGGATCGGATGGATCTATGGAACTGAACTCGGCACAGATGAATTGATCGACGACGTTCCTTACAATCAATTCTTTTCTGATCAGGGACCTCTGTTTATCGTCCAGATGGAATTCGACCTCAAACACTGAACCTACCTTGATCTTCGGCTGTGTCGGCAACTTCATCTTTAACCCTCCACGGGAGATATCCACCACCGTCATATTGCCTTTCAAAGGCTGACCGCCGGCAGGCCGATAAACGTAGATCCCCGGAAAACCGGTCTCTTTCCTGTAGTATTTCCGTCTTTCCAGAATGACCGAGTAGGAATTTCCACAGGTGCATTTGATCTTCAGCCTGACCGCTTTCGGCAGGCTTTTGAATTTCGTGACATCCGTGGTCTTTGATGCGTTACATTCCGGGCAAACAAATGTCGCGACATTACTATCGGCAACAAAAATTTTCTGGGTCATTTTCGACTGCCGGATTTCGTGGTTGGTTCTTCATCCCGGTCGGCAACACCGGAAAACCTTTCCACCTAAAACCTGCATAAACTGTTTTCACAGGTTACCCTTCGGGAGCACCGATTTTATCCCGCCTGGAGGCGGGATGGCGTTGGCAAGGACTTGAAGTATCGTCGTACGTCTGCGCCCTTGCCGCCTTGCACCTGCCTGCTGCAGGCAGGTCTTCGGCAAACCCGACACTTGCAGGATTTAGGTCCCAATTATCACCATTTTCATTGCCTCTCTGCCGTCCAGACGGGACAGGTCAGACCCATCGTGCAGGATCTTCGACCTGGTTCGGCACAAAAACGGTCATTTTTCAAAGGTCCCGGTGCGCGAATCAGGAGAAGCCTCCTCACGGACATGAGAACCGAGCGGCCCTCATTCTCCGGAGAACAGATTTCCCAGTCCCCCGAGAATAGACCCCTCTCCCTTCTGCGAGCCGCCGGCGGAGGGGGCATGCTGCAGGATCCGGTCGGCCATGCGGGAAAACGGAAGACTCTGAAGAAGAACACTGCCCGTCCCGCTCAGGGTCGCCAGGAAAAGGCCTTCACCTCCGAAAAACATGGACTTGAGACCGCCGGCACACTCAATATCATAGTCGACCCCCGTGGTAAATGCCGCCAGGCAACCGGTATCCACACGAATCGTTTCGTTTTTCAGGGTCTTCTTCACAACCGTTCCCCCTACGTGAATAAATGCCATGCCATCTCCCTTGAGACGTTGCAGGATAAATCCTTCTCCGCCGAAAAATCCGGCTCCCAAACGCCGGGTAAAGGCGATATCGATCCGTGTGCCCAAGGCGGCGCAGAGGAACGCATCTTTCTGGCAGTAGAGCTCCTCCCCGATCCTGGACATGTCAACGGGGATAATTTTTCCCGGGTACGGAGCGGCAAATGCAACTCGCCTTTTCCCACTGCCGGCATTTGTGAAATGGGTCATAAAAATGGATTCACCCGTAAGTGCCCTCTTCCCGGCATTCAGGAGTTTCCCGAAAACGCCCTCGTTCGGGACAGACCCATCTCCCATCTTTGCCTCGAACGTAATTCCGTCATCCATGTAGTTCATGGCACCGGCTTCGGCGACAACGGTTTCCCCGGGATCCAGTTCAATTTCGACGATCTGCATGTCGTCGCCGATCACATTGTAGTCAACTTCATGGCATCTCATGACAGTCTCCTTGAAACAGTATCACCCGGCCCTCGTCCGGAAAGGCAGTTTTTCTCAGACAGCGCAAACGTCTTCTCATCCGGAAATAATCAGATCCTCAAGCGCCCGCTTGGGGACATGATGAATATCGTCGCTGTCACGCCAGTATCGAATATCCTGATCCGGGCCGACCGTCTCGATAACAACCTTTTCTTTGGGTTTCCCCATGGCCAGAACAAGCAGTATTTCAAGGTTTGGAGGCAGTTTCAACACCCTGTGAAGGCCCTGCCGCCGTATGGAACCGATCATGCACCCCCCCAACCCCCTTTCAGTCGCCCCCAACATTATGCTCTGCGCGCAAATACCATGGTCGCATCCGAAAGACACACATATATCCCTGTCACCCAGGATAACAATATACGCCGAGGGCCGTTCTCCCTCTTCGGGTCCGGGCCAGTCTTCCAGATAACCCGCCCAGGAAATATGCGAAAAAATCAGGGCGTTCCTCTCCCGGTCGCATGAAAGCAGGAATTTCAGGGGCTGCAGATTGGCCGCGGAGGCGGAATGCCTTGCCAGATCCACAAGTTCCACCAGGGCTTCATACGCGACAGGGACGTCCTCGTAAAACCGCCGGTAGCTTCTGTTTTTTAAGACCAAATCTCTGAGCATAGCAGAAGCCCTATTCGAGTGAGACGCTTGAAAATGATAGCTAAATCCTGCAAGCGTCGCGTTTGCCGAAGACCTGCCTGCAGCAGGCAGGTGCA
>CAYTJI010000126.1:0-6050 GCA_964438065.1 uncultured Desulfobacteraceae bacterium
ACCTGTGACCCTCGGCTTGTAAGGCCGATGCTCTCCCAACTGAGCTACCCGCCCAAGTCAAGGATAGCCGTAGCTACCAATATTCTTCCCGCATGTCAAGAATATTCAGGGTCCAACCAAAAATAGAAATACAAGGCTCCATGCCGGGGTATCTACCCGGGCACGATTCAGTGTGCCGTTACCGTGGACGGGGAGGATTCCTCCGTCTGAATCAGGTCTTTGATCGAAAATGTCCGGCATTCGTCTTCCGGTACAAAAAGCTCCTCTCCCTCTTCCAGGACCAGTGCGTTCTGCAAGACGTCATCCATGTTTTCTACCAGCACAAGCTCGACCTTTTTTAATACCTTGTTCGGGATTTCCTCAATGTCCTTTTTGTTCTCCATCGGGATAAGCACCTTTGAAATCAGCCCCCGATGGGCTGCGAGAATCTTTTCCTTGAGCCCGCCTATGGGTAGGATGCTCCCCCGCAAAGTGATCTCACCCGTCATGGCAATATCGTGTTTGACTGGCTTCCTCAGAAGAGCCGATACAATCGTAGTCGCAATAGTAATACCGGCGGAAGGGCCGTCTTTGGGGATTGCCCCTTCCGGTACGTGTACATGGATGTCGATCTTTTCGTAAAAATTATCCGGGAGTCCCAGTTGCCTCGCCCGCGACCGGACATAACTGATCGCGGCCTTGGCCGATTCCTGCATCACCTCCCCCAGCTTCCCGGTTAATGACAGGTTACCTTTCCCGGGCATTATGCTGGTTTCCGTCTGCAGGAGTTCCCCCCCCACTTCCGTCCACGCGAGCCCCGTAGCCACCCCAATCATGTCTTTTTCTTCCGCACGTCCGTACCGAAATTTGGGCACGCCCAGATATTTGTGTATGGACTGCGCTTTTACGGGTATCCGCGTATCTTCGCCGCGTTGGACCACTTCTCGGGCAACCTTCCGGCATATGGAAGAAATCTCACGTTCCAGATTCCTGACCCCGGCTTCCCGGGTATAGGTCCGGATAATTTTCAAAATTGCCTTATCGGTAAAAGATATATTTTCCGGCTTCAGACCGTTTTCACTGACCTGCTTCTTTACCAGAAACTGCTTCGCAATATTCAGCTTTTCCAGTTCCGTATATCCGGGCAAGCGGATAATCTCCATCCTGTCCTGCAGTGGTAGCGGGATATTGTGAAGGTTGTTTGCCGTCGTGATAAAAAATATATCGGACAAATCATAATCCAGATCCAAATAATGATCATTAAAAGCAAAATTCTGCTCCGGGTCCAGGACCTCCAGCAGGGCTGCGGATGGGTCTCCACGGAAATCGGTGCTCATTTTGTCGACTTCATCAAGGCAGAAAACCGGATTGTTGGATTTCGCCCGCTTGATGAATTGGATAATCTTTCCGGGCAACGCACCGATATAGGTGCGTCTATGCCCCCTTATCTCTGCTTCGTCCCTGACGCCACCCAGTGAAAGACGGACAAAATTCCGTCCAGTCGCCCTGGCCACGGATTTTGCCAATGATGTCTTACCCACTCCGGGAGGGCCGACAAAACACAGAATCGGTCCTTTTATTTTTTTCGTCAGGCGTTGAACCGCCAGATACTCAAGAATCCTTTCCTTGGGCTTTTCGAGACCATAGTGATCCTCATCCAGTATCTTTTCCGCCTCTTCGATATCCAACTTCACTTTTGTCTTTTCATACCAAGGGAGAGATATGATCCAATCGATATAATTGCGGACAACCGTGGCCTCCGCCGACATAGGAGACATCATCTTCAGTTTCTTGAATTCCTGTTTCACCCGGCTGTGCGCCTCCCGGGACAGTCTCTTCCGCTTGATCTTTTTTTCCAGTTCATCAAGCTCCGCCTTGTGGCTGTCCTGAGTCCCCATTTCCTTGTGAATGGCCCTCATCTGTTCACTCAGATAATAATCCTTCTGAGTCTTCTCCATCTGCTTTTTGACCCTTCTCCTGAGCCGTTGCTCCAACCGAAGGATATCAATTTCACCGACAAGTTTCTGATAAACCTTTTCCAGCCGCTGATTGAGGTTCTCAAGTTCCAGAATTTCCTGTTTGTCGGACCCTTTCATGGTAAGATAACCGGCAACGGTATCCGCCAATCGGACCGGGTCCTCTATCGAGCTGACCGTGGAAACAATTTCCTGACTGATTTTGTCGTTCAGCTTGGCGTATTCTTCGAAACTTTCATTGATGCTCCGCATAATGGCCTTGCTCTCGAGATTGATTTCATACGTGTCGGGGAGCATCTTGGCCTCGACCATGAAAAAGTCCTGTTTATCTACAAAATTCTCGATTTTACCCCTTCTTCGGCCTTCAATCAGGGCCTTTACCGTGCCATCGGGCAGCTTCAGCAACTGGAGGACGGTTCCCAGTGTGCCGACGGCATAAATATCCCTGGGAGAAGGATCATCCACTTTTGCATCTTTTTGCGCGGAGAGGAAAATCTCCTTCTGATGGGACATGGCATATTCGAGGGCCTTAATGGACTTGTCCCGACCGACAAACAGAGGCACAACCATATTCGGGAAGACAACCACGTCCCGAAGAGGAAGAAGCGGATAGTAATATCTTTCCTCCTCCAGGGGGTTGCCCGGATTTTTCTTGAATGAATCAAACATGTCTTTATCCATATTCTGCCTGATTTTCATAAAGCAACAGAGGGGATTCACCTTTTACAATAACTTCCTCCCCGATTACACATTCCCGAATCCCCGGCGTAGAGGGAATGTCATACATGATGTCCAGCATGACGGATTCGAGTATGGCCCTGAGACCCCGGGCACCGGACTTCCTTTCCTGAGCGCTTCTGGCAATAGCCAGCAATGCTTCATTCGTGAATTTGAGTTCAACATCCTCCAGCTCAAACAGTTTCTTGTACTGTTTGATAAGCGCATTTTTAGGTTCCGTCAATATTCTTACCAGCGCATCCAGGCTCAGTTCTCCCAGAGTCGCATTAATCGGAATTCTGCCGATGAATTCAGGTATCAGGCCGAACTTGATAAGGTCTTCAGGCTGGACAAGCGCCATGATTTCATTGATATCCGATTCATCCTTCATCTGGATATCAGCCTCGAAACCCATGGTTTTGCTTCCGATCCGGTTTCGGATGATTTTGTCGAGACCGTTAAAGGTCCCACCACAGATAAAAAGAATATTGCTCGTATCTACCTTTACGAAGTCCTGCTGGGGATGTTTCCTGCCGCCCTTGGGCGGCACGTTGGCCATTGTTCCCTCAATGATTTTCAGGAGTGCCTGCTGGACCCCTTCACCGGACACATCGCGTGTGATCGAAGGGCTGTCCGTCTTCCTCGCAATCTTATCGATTTCATCAATATAGACGATGCCCTTGCTGGCCGCCTCCACATCATAATCAGCCATCTGAACCAGGTTCAGGATAATATTCTCAACGTCTTCACCCACATATCCTGCCTCGGTCAGTGTTGTGGCATCGGCGATGGTAAAGGGAACCTTCAGTATTCTGGCAAGCGTCTGAGCAAGAAGTGTCTTGCCTGAACCGGTCGGCCCAATCAGGAGGATATTGCTCTTTTCTATTTCAACACCCTCCATGTCCACTTTTGTACTGATTCGCTTGTAGTGGTTGTGAACCGCCACGGACAGAATCTTCTTGGGCTTGTCCTGTTCGATTACATACTGATCCAGCAACTCTTTTATTTCTGCAGGCTTCAGCAGACCATCCGGCTGCCCCTTCGCTCTTTCACGACTGTACTCCTCATCGATAATTTCATTACAGAGCTGAATACATTCGTCGCAGATATAAACAGAAGGGCCGGCAATGAGTTTCTTTACTTCATCCTGACTTTTCCCGCAGAAAGAACAGACCAGATCTTCCCCCGGCTCATTGTCTTTTGTCATAATCCTGTACCTTCCTATTTTTTCTTGGTTATCTGGCTTTGCATCTCTCTTGTTGTGATAATTTTATCTATGATTCCATACTCCTTGGATTCTTCTGCTGTCATGAAATAATCCCGTTCCGTGTCCTGACGTATCTTCTCGATAGGTTGACCGGTATGCTCGGCAAGGATCTGGTTCAAAACATCACGGACCTTCAAGATCTCCCTGGCCTGGATATCGATATCCGTGGCCTGTCCCTGAGCCCCTCCAAGGGGCTGATGGATCATGATTCTGGAATGCGGCAGGGCATAGCGCTTGCCTTTTGCTCCCGCAGCCAGAAGCAACGCGGCCATGCTTGTATTCTGTCCCATACAGATCGTTACAATATCCGGCCGGATATACTGCATCGTGTCGTATATGGCCAGACCGGCTGTTACGGTTCCCCCGGGGGAATTGATATATAGATTGATGTCCTTGTCCGGTTCTTCAGATTCCAGAAAAAGCATCTGGGCAATGACGATATTGGCAACAGCGTCATCCAGCGCATCTCCGAGAAAGATAATACGGTCTTTTAACAGTCTCGAATATATGTCATATGCGCGTTCACCGCGGCTCGATTGTTCAATAACCATTGGGATCAGCATAGCTTCCTCTGTTCTACTTTTCAGCACTCATATTTTCGTTCAGCACGTCACGATCTACTGTTTGAATATTAGCATGCTCAACCAGGTAGTTCAACGTTTTTTCCTCTCTCAATTTTTCCTTCAGGGACGGGACAAGATCTCTGGCCTCATAATATTGCCGCACAATTTCCGCATCCATGCCCATTTCAGCTGCCAGATCCTGATATCCGGCTGCCAGATCCTCATCGTCTAACGTAATGTTTTCCCTCCGTGCGATTTCCTCAAGAACAAGCTTCTCTCTCACGCGATTTTCCGAGACCGCCCTGAAATTTGACTTCAGCTTTTCTTCAGTAATCCCGATCTGTTCAAGGCTTGATCCGTTTTGTATCAGGTTTTGCTTGAAATTTTCAACCGCGTAATTCAGTTCGGATTCGACCAGGACCTGAGGGACTTCAAAGTCCAGCCTCTCGGTAATCTTCCGGACCAGTCGCTGTTTCATCTCCCGGTCAATTCTTTTCTCTTCACTGGCCGCGATTGATTCCCGGACCTTTTCTCTCAACTCCTCAAGGTTGTTGAAATCCGCCCCCAGATTCCGGGCAAATTCATCATCCAGTTCCGGCACTACCAGTTCCTTGATATCCAGTATTTTTACTTTGAACGTGACCTGTTTTCCTGCCAGGCGGGTGTTGTAATACGAGTCTTCAAAACCCACATGGATCTCCGTCTCATCCAGCCTTTTCAGGCCGGTCAGGGCATTCTCAAAGTCCGGATGGAAACTGTTGCTCCCGACCTGCAACATGAAATTTGTGGCTTTATCGTCCAGTGGCGTTTGTCCCTCAAAAGCCTCATAGTCCAGGACAACATAGTCATCCTTCCGCACCGGTCTTTCCTCTTTGATGGATTTCAGGTCTCCGTTGGACTGGCGAATCTGCTCGATCCTTTCCGCGACATCCTTGTCCGTAACGCAGATTTTTTCTTTTTCCACCTCCATCCCGAGGTAGTCCTTCAGGTCAATTCTGGGTCTCACCTCAATCAGCACGGAATACTGGAAATCTTCTCCTTGTTTAAGCGTCCGCTTTTCCAGTACGGGAGTTCCCAGTGGCATCACGTCGATCTCCTCCAGGGCCTTTGGAAAAGATTCGTTGATCAGATCCCTGGTCACATCATCGGCTACATCATCCCAGAACCGGCTTTCGAGGATCTTTCTCGGGACCTTCCCCGGTCTGAAACCGGGAATTCTCGCCTTTTTTCGAAGTTCCCTGTACGCTGAGTTGATTTTTCTGTCGACTTCTCTTGATTCGATCTGAATAGTTACTTTTTTCTTTACTGAACTGATGTCCTCCACCCTGGTAACCATAACCATCCTCTCTGATTGCCACGCCAAAATCGATATTTCTTCGAAAAAAAGCTAATTTATTCAACTCAAAATATATTTTCAAACGTTTTATTCGAAAACATAACAATTATTTCGTCACTTGCAAGACATGGCGGTTAAGGAGTTTCCATCCATGAATGGCCTTTTTGCGCAATAGCCGCTGATTTCCCAGGCCTTGCGCAAAAATTCGCATT
>CAYTJI010000127.1:0-6041 GCA_964438065.1 uncultured Desulfobacteraceae bacterium
GTTTCTTTCCGGGGAATACAGGATTCCACCCATGGAGGTCAGGTTCTGGAAGAAATCCGAGGGACGGAACAGGGCCCATGAAATCCAGACTTCGGAGCTGAAGATTAAAGTGACGTCCCTTCTTCCCGAAGACCTGAAAAAGGTCACCCTTCATGAGATAAAGCCGCCGGTCGGGTTTCCGACGACCCTGAATACATGGATGTGGGCGGGGATCGGGGGGGGTGTCTGCCTGATTGCGCTGATTGCGATTATTGTGTTCAGAAGACGCAGGAAGGCCGGGGCACAGGCTGTGGAGGTGCAAGTTCCCGCTCATGAAGCGGCTTATGAAGCGCTGCGAAGACTTGTCGATGAAGACCTTCCGGCAAAGGGAGAGATCAAACTGTTTTATCAGCGGATTTCAGGAATTCTGCGCCGCTACATCGAGAGTCGGTTTGGCCTCAGCGCGCCGGAGCAGACAACGGAGGAGTTTCTTTCTTCTCTGGAGACTGCGAAAAGTTTTCCCCTTGAATACCGAAATCTCCTGAAGTCCTTTCTCAATCATTGCGACCTTGTCAAGTTTGCCGAACATAAGCCTGGAAAAGACGATATCCGGAAGACATTCGACAGTTGCAAATCGTTTATCGAAGGGACCAGGACAGAGGAATAGACCCAGATGCATTTTGAATCTCCCGGGGCCTTCTGGCTGTTGCTGATTATTCCCGTTCTGATCTGGTTCAGACTTTTTCGGGTCAGGAGCGGGTCGATACGCTTCTCAACCGTGGCAAACGCAGGCAGGGCGGGAAAGTCCATACGTCAGCAGTTGTTGTGGGTGCCGGAATTCATACGGGTTGCGGCCCTGGTTCTCATCATCATCGCCCTGGCCAGGCCGCAGACGGGACGGGAGCGGATTCGCGAAGTCAGCAAGGGGATTGCGATCGAAATGGTGGTTGACCGTTCCAGCAGCATGGGGGCGGAGCTGGAATACGGCGGGAAGCGGATGAATCGTCTTGAGGTGGTCAAGCGGGTGTTCAAAGATTTTGTCATGGGTGACGGTCACAGGCTTCCGGGAAGGCCCAACGACCTGATCGGCATGATCACCTTCGCGCGGTACGCGGACACGGTTTGTCCGCTGACACTCGCACACGGGGCCCTGCCGGCGTTTCTCAAAAGCGTAAAACTGGTCCGGAACCGTGCGGAGGACGGTACTGCCATCGGCGACGCCCTGGCCCTGGCCGCGGCGCGGCTGCGGACAGTGGAAGAATCGCTCCGGAAACAGGGGAAAGACCGCGGCAAGTACAAGATCAGGGGCAAGGTCGTGATCCTTCTTTCAGACGGGGAGAACAACTGCGGCAGGAGGACGCCGCTTGAGGCTGCTCGGCTCGCGGCGAAATGGGGAATCAGGGTTTATACGATTGCCATTGGCGACGGGGAGGCGGTAACATCCATTCGGACCCCGTTCGGGGTGTACAAGGTCCCTTCCTTCCAGCGTGTCGATACAAAGACACTGGAAGATATTGCGGAAAAGACGGGTGGTTTTTTTCGAAAGGCTGAAGACGGCAGATCGCTGCGGGACATATATGAGCAGATCGACAAAATGGAGAAAAGCGAAATAGAGTCGGTCCGGTTTGTTGATTACAGGGAGTCGTTTTCCGGGTTTGCCCTGGCCGGACTTTTTCTGCTCGCGTGTGAGATATTCCTGAACGGTACCGTTTTTCGGAAGATTCCATGAACGCCATTAAACTTCAAGATATCCGGATGCTTCATCTTCTTTGGGCGGTTCCTTTGCTTCTTGCCATGTTTATTTATGCGTGGCAGAAACGTCGGAAAGCGATGACGATTTTTGTGGAAGCGGGGCTTCTGGACCGAATCCGGATTTCGGTGAGCAATTCGCGAAGACGATGGAAAGCGGCACTCCTGCTGTCTGCGGTGGTGTTTATCATATTTTCCCTGACGCGCCCCGCGTGGAACGAAAAGCCGGAAACCATTGAACGCCGTGGCAGAGATGTGGTTTTTCTCCTGGATGTCTCAAAAAGCATGCTTGCCGAAGACCTGAAGCCGAACCGTCTGGAAAGGGCCAAACTCGCGATAGAAGACTGTGTGGACCGTCTTCAGGGAGACCGGGTTGCGCTCGTGGTTTTTGCGGGAACGGCGGCAATAAAATGTCCGCTGACACTTGATTATGGATTTTTCCGCATGATGCTGAACAATATTTCAACGGACAGCATCGCGCGCGGGGGGACAATGATTGGTGACGCGATCCGGATGGTCGTGACCGATGTCTTTGATGATCAGGCAAAACAGTATAAGGATATTATCCTGATCACGGATGGTGAAGATCATGACTCTTTTCCTGTTGAGGCGGCGAAAAAGGCGGGACAGAGAGGGATCAGGTTGATCGCCATCGGGCTTGGGGATGAAAATGAGGGACGAAGGATCCCCATAACAAACAGGAACGGGCAGAAAACATTTCTGAAATACAAGGGCAGGGAGGTCTGGACGAAGCTGGACGCGGATACGCTGAGAAAAATGGTTAATGCGACTCCCGGGGGAAAATATCTCAATGTCGCCACCGGCACCATTGACCTGGGGAATGTCTACATGCAGTTGATCGCCGGTGCGGAGAAAAAGGCGCTTAAATCAGAGATCATCAAACGATACGAAGAAAAATTTCAGATCTTTCTTGCCATAGGTTTTGCATTCCTCTGTATTGAAATGGCCATATCCGAAAGGAAAGGGGGGAAAGGTCTTGTCTAGCAAGGTTATCGCTACCCTTTTGTTCATTCTCGGCCTTTTTGCGGCGATGCCGTCTCCCGGATTTTCGGCTTCACCCCGTCAGCTTGTTGCCAAGGGCAACGCTGCCTACCGGGAGGGAAAGTACGACGAAGCCCTGTCCGCATATGAGGAAGCGGCCGTCGTATCCCCGGAATCGGCCTGCATCTATTACAACAAGGGGACGGCCCTATACCGGAAGGGAGATTACCGTGCCGCTGCCGACGCGTTTAAAAAGGCGGCTGTCAAGAGCAAAGACGTCAGCCTTGAGGCCAGAAGCAGATTCAATCTGGGAAATTGTGCCTTTCGGGAGGCCCGGCGTCAGCAGGACAGTGATTTGAACAAGGCCCTTGAGGCATGCACCAGGAGTGTTCGTCATTATCAGGAAGCGCTCGATCTGGTGCCTGACTTCAAAGAAGCGGCTGAAAATATTGAGGTTGTCCGACTGGTAATGAAAGATCTCCTGGACAGGATAAACAAGCAGAAACAGGCGGCTGAAGCGCAGGCCAGGAGCGGTAATCAGGTGGTTGAGAAGCTGAAGGATCTGATCAGGCGGCAGAAAGATATCCTGGGGCGTAACCGGAAAATCCAGGAAAAACAGGATCACGAGGGGGATTCTCCCGAGCTTCGTGAACAGATGAACGGTCTTGTTCAGGGACAAAAGGATCTGGAAAAAGAAACGGAAAAACTCGCAAAAAAACTCGCGGACCTGCGGAAACAGAATGGTACACCGGATAAGAACGACGCACAGAAACACCTGGACCGTGCGGCGGAGCAGCAGAAAATGGCGGCTGAAAACCTGGCCCGGAATCACCTGTCCAAGGCACAGACAAATCAGGAAACGGCGGTGCGTGAATTGGACGATGCCCGTTCCTCTCTGGAAAAAGGATCCGGTTCTCTGCAAAACAGATCGCCTCAGGGTGCCGGAAAAAACGCGAAGCAACACAAGGCCGCCAATGCCGGTAAGGGAGATCATCCCAGACAGCGTGATAACGGAAACTCTTCCGCCATGGCCCGCCTTTCTGATGACGCGCATGGGATCCTGGATGAAGAGAAGGAAAACAGAAAGAAGCGGAGGCTCCTGAGTTCCGGCGGGTTTGTCGCCGTTGACAAGGACTGGTAATGATTCGAAAGATTTCAGTTGCTGCTCTGGTTTTCCTGGCCGTATGCGCGGCCGGATCGGATACAGCCGTCTGTGCCGACCCGTTACGCGCTACGGCTGTTGCGGAAAGGAAGGACGTTTTTATAGGAGAGCCCTTCATTTTTCAGATACGGGTGTCCGGAAGTGAGCACCCGGAAAGACCGGATGTTTCCAATATCAAGGATTTTTCCGTGACGTTTCAGGGCGGTCAACAGAACAGCCGTCGGTCGGTTACTATCATCAATGGACGCGTTACCCGGAATGTTCAGGAGGGTTATGTATTCTCCTACAGGTTGACGCCGAAGCGTATGGGACGGGTGGTTATCCCCGCAATCACCATTTCCGCCGGCGGACAATCCGTACGAACAGAACCGGTGATCATCACCGTGCGGAAGCCGGTGGAAACCGATGATTTCAAACTGAGACTCAGCCTTTCAAAAGGACACTGTTATGTGGGGGAGGCGGTCACCGTTACCGTCACGTGGTATATCGGAAAGGATGTGCGGGATTTCAGCTTTACCCTGCCGTTGCTTGACAATGATGCCTTTGATTTCGCGGATCCCCGAATTGATAAACGTCCCGGGAGAAAGCTTTACCGGATTCCTCTCGGGGGAGGAACCGTCATCGGCGTCAAGGGGAAGGGGTCGCTTGGCGGCAGGGATTATGCCACGATCACATTCAGGAAGATTCTGATCCCCAAAAGATCCGGGGATTTCAGGTTTGATCCCGCCACGGTTTGCTGTAGCGCCCTTTCCGGATTTGAAAGAAGCCGGGGCATGTTTGATGATGATTTTTTTTCAAATTTTTTCAACAGCGACTTTTTCGGCCAGGGCCGAAGGGGAATTTACCGGACGGTTGTCGTTCCTTCAAACTCTCTGAGACTTCGGGTGTCCGATCTTCCATCCGAAGGCAGACCCGCCAATTTTGCCGGGCATGTGGGAGAGTATCATATCCGGGACAGTGCCACGCCGACCGACGTGAACGTCGGCGATCCGATCACCCTGACGATCACGCTGAGCGGGCCGGACTATCTTGAAAATGTGAAACTGCCTCCGTTGCGGCAGGATCCGAGGTTTACGAAGAATTTCAAGATCCCGAGTGAAAGGGCCTCGGGAGAGATATCCGGCCGGTCGAAGATATTTACACAGACGATCCGGGCTCTCAGACCGGATGTCAGAGAGATCCCGGCGATTGAACTGCCCTTTTTTGATCCCCGCGCGGGAAAATACCGGATTGCGCGGACAAAACCGATCCCGTTGCATGTCAGACAGACCCGGGTTGTCACCGCGCTGGATGCGGAAGGCCGTTCTGATGAGCAGACGGCAGGGGGCAGTGAAATCGAGACTTGGACCGAAGGCATTGCTTTCAATTATGACGATGCGACGGTACTGGAAAACCAGCGCCTGGAGCCGAGTTCGTGGTTTCAAACGCCGTTGTGGTTTTGCCTCCTGGTGGGGCCCCCGGCCGTATGTCTTCTTCTGCTGGCCGGCACAACGCTGGTGCGCCGGCGAAAGGCCGATCCTCTGAAAACCCGGGCCAGAAAAGCGTATGGGGCCCTGGTCAGGTCTCTGAAGGCCGCGCGTCATGCTTCTTCAGGCGGGGATTCATGTGATCTGATTCTCCGCGGGTTTCAGTCCTATCTGGGCAACAGACTTCGTGTCTCAACCGGGGCCCTGACCTTCAATGATGTCAGGGACAAGCTGGCTGCTGAAGATATTGATCCCGGCGTGCTTGAACGGCTCAGGATCCTTTTTGAGAAGTGCGAGGCGGGCCGTTACGCCGGGACTTTGGGGATATCCGATGCCGTTTCACTCGCCGAAGAGGCGATACTGCTGGCAAAGGACCTGGAGAAGAAACTAAAATGATATTTTCCCGGTCACAGATTCTTGTTCAGATTGAGGCAACCTTGACGGTTCTGACTTGCCTTTTCGGGCCGTGGGTTCCGATCGCACACTCCTCCGGTCCGGACAGAGCTCGGGTCACAGCTCTTTACCGCGAGGCCGGGGACCTGTTCAGAAAAGCCAACAGGCTATCGGGAACAGACCCGGATCAGGCGGCTGCCCTTTACCGGAAATGCGCCTTGCGGTACGAGCGTTTTCTCCGGCAAGGCGGTATCCGGAATGGAAAGCTGTATTACAACCTGGGCAATGTT
>CAYTJI010000128.1:0-6035 GCA_964438065.1 uncultured Desulfobacteraceae bacterium
TTCCCGCCAGCAGTCATTCCTGTCGATACCGATACGTTCGGTTTCATAAAACATTTTCAGGAGCTCTCTGGTTGAATAGCCCAGCGCTTTCAGGAGGATGGTTACGGGAAACTTTCTTCTTCTGTCTATACGGACGTTCAGAATGTCCTTGGGGTCGAATTCAAAATCCAGCCAGGATCCTCTCAGGGGGATGATCCGTGCCGAATACAGCAGTTTTCCGCTGGCATGGGTTTTCCCCTTGTCATGGTCAAAGAAAACGCCGGGAGAACGATGGAGCTGACTGACGACGGCTCTTTCCGTTCCATTGATGATAAACGTCCCCCGGTCCGTCATGATCGGAAGGGTTCCGAAATAAATTTCCTGCTCTTTGATATCACGGATGCTTCTCGTACCGTCAGCCGTGTCGGTGTCAAACACGACCAGACGAACAGTGACCCTGATCGGGGCTTCATAGGTCATCCCCTTGTTCAAACAATCTTCTTCATCATATCTTACATCTTCAAAACTGTACTTGACGAATTCCAGCGAAGCTGTTTCAGCAAAATCGTGTATGGGAAAAACGCTATTAAACGCGCTCTGCAGCCCGACATTCTGACGGTTCTCAGGCGGAATGTCTTTCTGCAGAAACAAATCATAGGAATTTTTCTGCATTTCCAGCAAACTCGGAATTTCTATGATTTTTTCAATTTTTCCGAAACTCCGTCTGATGCGCCTGCTGATTTGATTTTTTTCCGTCATGGTTGCTCCCCGGTGTTCATTCGGAAACGGTTGCCACGCCCGGTTCCTGCATTTGGCGGAAACCGGGCGGAGCCTATCATCCGAGAATGAACACCCGCTGTATTGGATGTTGCAGATCAACCCGGAAGGCTGTCCGTGAATAGATATGCCTTCCTTGAATACCGGAATGGAAGGGATTATCCCCGGACATTCTTCCCTCTTTGACGATAACGGTCAGTAAGAAAAGGTCACATGTCACCGGTATCCCGGCCGGGGACGCTGTTTCCCCGGGTCGCGGGGGCAATCATTTGATCTCGACGGTCGCGCCTGCCTCTTCGAGCTGACTCTTGATGTTTTCCGCCTCTTCCTTGGATACTCCCTCTCTGACCGGGCCTGGGGCTCCGTCCACAAGGGCTTTGGCCTCTTTGAGACCCAAACTGGTGATGGCCCGAACCGTTTTAATGACCTGAATTTTCTTGTCTCCCACGGCTGCCAGGATGACATCAAATTCGGTTTGTTCCGCGGCTTCTTCCTGGGCCTGTCCGGCCGGAACAGCCGCAGCAACAGCGACAGGCGCCGCAGCGCTGACACCGAATTTATCTTCAAGCTCTTTCACGAACTCTGAGAGTTCGAGAACAGTCATATTTGATATAAACTCAATAACATCTTCTTTTGTGACATCTCCCATTGGTGTTATTTCAACCTCCGTTAATGTAGTTGTGCACTTTGATTCTCTTTCTGTCCTTCAATGGCTTTCAGGACATTCAACAGCTGGGTCATAATTCCGCCCAGCAGTCTGACAAAACCTCCCGGAACACTCTGTAAAGTGCCCAGAACTTGTGACAAAAGGACTTCTCTGCCCGGCAGGCTTGCCAGTTGCTTAATGTCATCAGCATTCATCGTCTTGCCGGATATTTGACCCGTCCTGATTTCCAGATTTTTGAATTTCTTAGAGAAATCAAAAACGACTTTTGCCGGGGCAATGACATCATCATACATGAGCATGAGGGCAGTCGGACCCCGCATTTGCTCCTTGATCAGTTCCGTTTCGGTCCCCTGACAGGCAAGTTTAAGGAGTCTGTTTTTTACCACCTGAAACTCAGCACCGATTTTTCTGAGTTCGTTTCTCAGATTGTTTATTTCCTCGACCTTAAGACCCTGGTAGTGTACCAGAATAGATCCCTGGGCCTTCTCAAGCCTCGAATGCAGATCCGAAACAAACTGTTCTTTTTCTTCTCTGTTCATTATTCACCTCCTCTCCGTTTGACGTTGTTTATGCCAAAGACGGAGGCGTAAAATACATCTCACTCGGGAATCAGTCTCGGTAGGCTGATTTCATTAAGCCGCGGGCTGCCTGCGGGGCAATTCCCCTCGGGTCTGGCCGGGGCGCCTACTGTCTTTGACCAAATATTGTGATCCGTGTATCCGGGAATCAGCATCCTGGGATCTCTTTTTCGGGAGAAGCTGCAACCCGGTTCCTGATTTCCCGGACACACGGATCCAACATGAAAACACGAATATCCCCTGATGCTTAAGAAAGGCCCACGGGCCGGAAGATGTGACCGTGCGGGCGTGGGATACCCGGACACGCACGGGGTTTTTCGCCCCCCGGGCAGTCATCACGTCATAAAGTCCGGGAAACCACGTTCCCCCTATAGTTATGCCGTATGGAGAACAATTTTCCCGGAAATATCCTCTCATGTCATCAGGGTTGATTTTGGGAATTTCCGATTGGTACGGGCAGTGATTTACTACTGGTTTAACAGGTCCTTTACATTCGCAGGATCAATTTTGACTCCCGGACCCATACTTGCGGAAATGGCAATACTTCTAAAATAGGTTCCTTTACTCGCAGGAGGTTTCAATCTGAGGACTGTATCCATAAAAGCCCGAATGTTTTCCAGAAGTTTTTCGCGACCGAATGAGACTTTACCCATCGGTGCATGTACGATCCCGGCTTTTTCGACTCTGAAATCTATTTTACCGGCCTTGATTTCCTTGACAGCTTTTTCGATGTCAAAGGTGACCGTGCCCAGCTTGGCGTTCGGCATCATACCCCTCGGGCCAAGAATCCGACCCAGTTTTCCGACAGAACTCATCATGTCCGGTGTGGCAATGGCTTTGTCAAATTCAAGCCACCCGTTCTGTATTTTTTCGACAAGATCGTCTGAACCCACATAGTCGGCCCCCGCATCAGAGGCTTCTTTCTCTTTTTCTCCCCTGGCAAAGACAGCCACACAGACGTCTTTACCGACTCCGTTGGGCAGAACCACGGTTCCCCTGACCATTTGGTCCGCGTGTCTTGGATCCACACCCAGCCGAACGGCCAGATCGACGCTTTCATCGAAGTTTGCATGGGCGGTTTCCAGCGCCAGTTGAACGGCCTCGTCAAAATTGTATTTTGTGCTTCTGTCTATCTTTTTCAGACTTATCCTGTGTTTCTTTCCTGTTTTAGCCATGTTTCGTTCTTCCTTTCAGCGGGGTGAGCCTGCGACCCGATTGAAATTTATTAAAGGCCTCACCCGCAGTGCGTGCCGATAAGTCAATATCAGTCTGGTAAAAAGCGTCATTTCTGCCCGGTTGCGCCTGCATCTGAACAAAATAAGACGTTTTTCGACAGCCTGTCTCACGTGCAGCAAAAAATTCTACCGGCTCGGATGCCGATCCCGGGGCAGTGCCCGGAGATACCTGTATCTTTCGAACCGGTAGCGATTAATCCGTAACAACGATCCCCATGCTGCGTGCCGTTCCCTCTATAATTTTGACAGCCCCTTCCAGGTCGTAGGCATTGAGATCTTTCGCCTTGACCTTCGCAATTTCCTCTACCTGTTTCCGACTCACTTCGCCAACCTTCTGCCGGTTCGGCTCACTCGAGCCTTTGGCAATTTTGGCCGCTTGTTTGAGAAGGACCGCGGCCGGGGGCGTTTTTGTGATAAAACTGAAGGACCGGTCATCGTAGATCGTAATAATTACGGGAATAATCGTGCCAGCCTGATCCTGTGTCTTTGCATTAAATAATTTACAGAAATCCGCTATGTTCACTCCGTGCTGTCCCAGTGCCGGGCCAATCGGCGGTGACGGGTTGGCCTGCCCGCCGGCTACCTGAAGTTTAACGGACCCGATAACCCTTTTTGCCATAATGAACCTCTTTTTTCCTTCTAAACGGTGTTTACCTGTATGAAATCCAGTTCAACAGGCGTGGAACGTCCGAAAATGGTAATGAGTACGCGGACTTTTTCCTTGTCCGGTTTGATTTCTTCCACGACCCCTCGAAAATTGGTGAAAGGACCATCAATGACCATTACCTCATCACCTTCTTCAAATTGAAATTTAGGCTTCGGTCTGCTCACCCCTTCTTCCATCTGCCGGATGATCTTGTTCGCTTCTTCAGGAGACACCGCTGCAGGATTGGTCTCGCCCCCCACAAATCCGATCACCTTCGGAGTGTTCTTGACTGTATGCCAGGTCTCTTTATTCAGGACCATCTGTACCAAAATGTACCCGGGGAAAAATTTCCTGGACGATGTTTTTTTCTGGCCTTTTTTCAGCTCCATTACCTGCTCTGTCGGGACCAGGATCTGACCGAAATAGGCTTCCTGTCCAGAGGTTTTTATCCTTTCCTCAAGGGACATCTTGGCCCGGTTCTCGAACCCTGAATAGGTATGAACGATGTACCATTTTAAGTCCACAATGAACCCTTTGCCATTCTTTAGTAGTACGTTGACGACTGGCTGTTTTGTTCTGTTCGGGAAACATCGCGCTGGTACGCGGCATCTGTGGCTGGCTCGGCGAGGTTCAGAAAGTTCACTCAGTCCCAGATAGAATATCCGTCCCCCGGCAGCCCGAGCCCCGAACCAGGAAGGATATCCCTCTCAGCGGTTCGGGGTGCATGCCGCTCTTACGGAAATGCCGACTAACGGCCGACTAACGTACGATTGCTTTTATTATTTTTATCAGGCCAAAATCCACAATACCAAAATAAAGCGCCATCAGAAGGGTCAGAAAAATTACAACGGCCGTGGTTGCCAGGAGTTCCTTTTTCGTAGGCCATTTTACCTTTTTCAGTTCCATTCTGGATTCTTTCAGAAAGACCTTTGCCTTTTCAAAATAACCCGGAACGGCATGACTGTTGCCCCTCCTTTTATCGGGCGATTTTTTTGGGGTAGTCCGTACAGCCTGCTGCTTTGTCGGTTTTTTCTGCGCAACTTTTGCCTTGGCGTTGCTGCCCCTGTTCTTATGTGAGACAGAATTCGTTTTTTTATTGTTTTGTTTTTTTCTTGTTTTGCGTTTCGATTTTTTCATGTATTTTATTTGTCACAGACGGCAGGGTTTGTACAACAAGACCGTTTTTTCATGGTTAAAAACTAAAGGCAGCGTACCGAGGTTAGGACGTTGCACATCTCCTCAATGTATTCCCCCTGACGCCTG
Source organism: uncultured Desulfobacteraceae bacterium (assembly GCA_964438065.1). Taxonomy (GTDB): domain Bacteria; phylum Desulfobacterota; class DSM-4660; order Desulfatiglandales; family Desulfatiglandaceae; genus CAYTJI01. The sequence goes on from CAYTJI010000128.1 coordinate 5,146, forward strand.
ATCGGAATAAAGATCAGCCGAAAAGCGTTCGCCGGCCTCACTTGGAGACCTCTGATAAGCAACCATTTTTGCGCCAACCCGGTGCCTGCCTGTGCTTTGCCTGTCTGCCGTCCGGACGGGACAGGCAGGCATGCGACAGGTCAGACTCAGATTATAATCCTCAAAATATTCAACCCAAATCCTGCAAGCGTCGCGTTTGCCGAAGACCTGCCTGCAGCAGGCAGGTGCAAGGCGGCAAGGGCGCAGACGTACGACGATACTTCAAGTCCTTGCCAACGCCGTCCCGCCTCCAGGCGGGATAAACGCGACGTTCCGGCATGAAAACCGAAGAGATGAAAATGTGAAACTTCTGCCTGCATAAAATAAAAAAAATGGCAGGCCAGGAGGGATTCGAACCCCCAACACCCGGATTTGGAGTCCGGTGCTCTAGCCATTAGAGCTACTGGCCTGCATTTTGCGAGCTCTTTGAAAAGCGACCTTTTCTGCAACCACTCGGCACAGGCCTGTGCGGCACACGCAGGCCGTTCAGACTCAAACTACAATCGTCGAAATATAGCATGTATTCCTGCGGATATAATTTTCGTCTTGACCCCGTTTATGCAACAGGAAATCTCCGGTCTGATTTGGCACAAAGTCGCATTTTTCAAAGGTCTCTCTGCCTGAACAGTCAATCAGATTTCAACCTAAAACCTGCATAAACTGTTTTCAAAAAGGAAGTTATGCTTTTAATATCAGCAAGTTATGTGAACGTTGTGCTTGCATGACACACATCAATTTGAATGTGCTCATAAAGTCTGCGGTTTTTGAAAACAGTTTACCATCCGGGATCGCCGAGTTTACCGAATCTGCGCCCTTGCCGCCTTGCACCTGCCTGCTGCAGGCAGGTCTTC
>CAYTJI010000129.1:0-5953 GCA_964438065.1 uncultured Desulfobacteraceae bacterium
AGTACGTCTGCGCCCTTGCCGCCTTGCACCTGCCTGCAGCAGGCAGGTCTTCGGTAAACTCGACGCTTGCAGGTTTTAGGTAGAAAATACAGCCGATCAGAAGCATGCAAATTAGGTACAGGACGAACGAGATCAGGGTGCTCAGATTATCGGACGGCATTTCTGTCTGGAACAACCGGTTTTTCAAAGGATGTCAGGGCGCGGACCAGAGAACCTTCTCTTTCTCGTTATACAGAACCAGAGAAGACGGCTCCCGTTTTTCAACGGATAATTCCTGAGGTGACGCTTTCTTGAGCGACCGATCTTTTCCGAAGGCCAGTTCCGTGCTACCCAGTTCAGCACGAGTATTGCCTGTGAAATCCCTGAGTGACAGGCATATTCTCTCTGAATCAAGACCCATTTCAGCACACGGACGACCTGCCGCACCGGAAACAGAGACAGTCGCTTCGTCTTTCCCGTCCAGTCCGATCCGGATCGTTCGTCCTGCGGCGCCGCCCTCTGCAGAGGGGTCGCTGAGCAACAGAAACGGATTGCCGTCGGACCGGATGCCCAGGCACGTCCGGGTTTTTCCCCGGGCGTCAGAGAGTGTCAATGTGGGGCCGGCAGAACCCGTCTCCGACAAAAGCAGTCTTTTCCTGCCTTGTGAATCGAGCAAAGCCAGTGTGGTCCCGTTTTCTTCGCTCAGACAAACGGAAAAGCGCGGGTTTCCGTTCGCGTCCTGAATCAGCAGTCTGGGATTTCCATCCGGCTGAGTCGTCAGCACCGCTCTTGCAATGGGCAACTCCGTGTCCAGAGGACCGGCTGGGGTCCGGTTCTGCAGGAAATATTCCTGGGCGATAATCTTCCTGGCGTATATCTGATCCTGATGGAGCGGCTTTGCTTCATCCTGTGCAAGGGCTGTTTCGCCTGCGATATATCTTGAGGAAACGGAGCCGCCTGCCAGCCCGCCCAGAAAAGCAACAAGGATCAGTATACCGTACTGTATTCTGGCCATGTTTTCTTCCTCCTGTATCATGCTGTATCATGAGTACTGCAAAGTTTTTCAGCAAAGCACATTATCGTCTCCAGTCATCCGGATCGTACGCGAACCGGTTTTTTCCTGCGTTTCTTTACGACCCGTCTCCCCATGCCTTCAATATGTCCGGCCACGCGCAGGACAACATCCAGGCTGCAACCGGACCGGTCAGGACCTTGATTCGGCCGGCCTGTCAGGAACCGGGTCACTGGAGGCTTGATTTTCTTTCGTCTGCAGACAAGGTAGGATATGGATTCCGCTTCGACTTCTCTCTGGCTCTCGGTTGTCACCCTGTCCCGGCGGTTGGTCCACCAGGCTGTCTTGTCCGCGCCGATATGCCCGCAGTAAAGATGGGCAAGCGCATAAACGAGTGCCGCATATTTTTCCGTAACGGAATGACGGCGGTTCACCGCGATCGCGTACAGCGCGGCGTATATTTCGTCTTCCGAAATCTGTACCGGTTCGAATTTATCCAGTACTCGGACAACACCGGTATCCGTAACGTCGCTGTCGGTTTCATAAACGCGGATCAGGTCCCTGGCACAGTTTTCCACCATGTTTCGCCAAAGCCTTTGCGAGATCTTGCCCTTTGTGTGCGGGGGATCGAAAAGCCCTTCGGGCAGGGCTTTGCCATACGTGTCCGACACGTCGTAAACAAACTGCACGCCCGCCCCGGGAGCCAGGATGAGAATCGGGCCGGCATCCGGGTTCACACGCCTGACGAACTTGTTCAACCACTGGTAGGCCGTACATACGTAGGTTGAACCGGGCTTTTGGACAAAGATCAGATAGGCGTTCAAAGGCGAATACCCTGGAAATCCGCTGATAAATTGCAACAGCCTGAAATAGGCGTCGTCGTTGTCGAATGCAGCGGTTCGTGAAAAAAAATCATCCAGGGAATTTCGGCCGTGTGCATTTTCGGCAAGTGCGTGGCCCGCTGAATTTTCAAAAAAAGAGGAATATTCCGGAAACAGGCTGATCTGATCTGGCATTGTTCGGACCCTATTCGAGATTTAACAACACGCTGAATGTCACTTTATCATAACCAGGGTATGAATTCAATGATGGACGGCCTGCCGGAACCTCTCCGGAACCCGTGCGGGGATCATCGGAAATTCCGCGGATGACCCTGCAGATACAGGCCCCCCGCCCGCGCGTGCAGGGCCGGGTTTGCTTAACGCCGGAGCAAAGGAAAAAAGAAGTCCGCACACGTGGTCTGCGACCCGGTACCCGGGAGATGCTCGCAGAAATATCTGAGACTTGTGCAATATCGCGGCAGCCCGGCTGCCGGAGCGCGGAAACAGGGCTGCCGCGGTATCCCGCGGACGTTCGGGCACGGAACCCGAACCCATCCGGGCCTTGAAAAAAGCGAATGGACGGGTATGCGAACAGCTATGATTTCACTGTTTTGAAAAAGAGGAAAATTATTTCAGAAAATTTGAAAAAGATGCACAATTAAGTTGACAATATCTTGAAAACCTTTATATTACAGCCATTCACCAGAGGGCATTTGTTTTCATACTATTATTTATGGTTTTTCAAGCGCGGGTCCCACATTCAGTGGGTTGGCGGGAACCTTACATTACATCATGAAAGGAGAGATCCATGGCTGAAAAAAAAGCTGCGAAAAAAACAACTACGACCAAAAAAACAACCAAGACCAAAAAGGTGACGGCGTTAAAAAAGCCCATGACCAAAGCCGTCATGATTTCAGAAATCTCGGAAAACACCGGCTTGAACAAGAAACAGGTAAATTCAGTGATTGATGAGCTGGCAGTCATAATTGAACGGCACATCAAGAAAAGAGCCCCCGGCAAATTTATACTTCCCGGTCTTATCAAGATTCAGGTCAAACGCAAACCTGCCACGAAAGCCAGAAAAGGAATTAATCCGTTCACTGGAGAAGAGATGACTTTCAAGGCCAAGCCGGCTCGCAGAGTTGTAAAAGTCACTCCGCTGAAGAAACTGAAAGAGATGGCTGAATAAATGCAGGGTTTTCGTTCAAGCCATATCATACCCGCGCTCTTTTCTCCATCTCGTCAGGCGTTTTTTGCTGATGAGCTGTTTCCGACCGGACACAGCCTCTCTCCGTGCCAGAGGCCCTGATACGCTGTCCTCGCCCGGCGGAATATCAAGCCCCCGGATATTCCACCGGTATTTTCTGCCGAGCTGCCCCGGATGATATCCGAAAACATGTTTCGCTGTGGCAGCCCTTCTTCCTGTTTTTTTGTCTCTGCGGTATTTCAAACCGATCCGATCCGGCCGTTTTGATCGAAACTTTTCAGTGCCCGGCACCGGGAATCGGGGTTCCCCTGAAAGCCTGTAAGCGGAGACCCTGTTCTCCGCAGGTTTTCGCAGCCCATATGCACAGGGATCGTCAATCACGTTGATCCCGGACAAAATTCCTCATTTTATGGATGGGCACTCACCAGTACCGGAATTTCATTTATGGATGGAAACGAAGTAATATTGTTGATCTTGTTCTTCAACACCGTACGAAGCTTCACAAGCCTGTCTCTCGTCTGCGTAACCCTCGCCGGTTGAGCATGCCCCTTGTCCTTCATCCTCACCTCCGGCAATTGCCCATTCGATAAAAATACCGCCAATCGTCGAGCGTCATTACAATCTCTTTTTTGGTGATCTCGTAAGGAGTCGGAACTTTTTGCGGGACCGTCACGGGGTGGCGTGCGGCTTTGTGCGGCAATCCGTCTTACCGCTTGTGAGAGGAGAAAGAGTCTCGCAGTCAAGGAGAAAATCGATCATGGCCTGACAGAGCGGTGACGTCGTCCGCCTCTTGTCCCTGATCAGGTAAAAGTTGCGAGACATGGAAGAAAGACCTTTTACTTTCAATGCCCTGATCATGCCTGTCTCCAGTTCCGTGGTTAATGCCCGTGCCGAGAGAATGGACACGCCGAGCCCTGCCTTGATTCCTTCCTTGACAGCCGTGGAGGTGCCCAGACGGGCCGTGATCTGAAGAGAGGCGATTCCCTTTAATCCCGAGTTCCTCAGGTAGGCGTCCATGATCTTCAGCGTTCCGGAGCCGAGTTCTCTCATGATGAAAGGCTCTTCGGAGAGCTCTTTGACGGAGACCTGTTTCCTTTTTGCCCACCGGTGTCCGCAAGGCACGGCCAGGACCAGCTCATCTTTCCACAGCTCGATCGACTCCAGGCTGCGATGAACACCTTTCGAGCCCACAACACCCAGTTCCAGGCTGCCCTGGAGGACAAGACTTTCAATTTCACTGGAATCGGCGATCGTAAGCGTCACGGACAGGTGAGGATATTTTTCCCGGAATCTCTTGATCATGGCCGGCAGGATATATTCTCCGGGGATGGTACTTCCCCCCAGACAGACGTCCCCGGCCTTCAGCCCGAGGAAACTCATCATTTCCAGCGCCACTGTCCTTTTCATGTCCAGCAGGCGCAGGGCGTGTTTGTACAGGAGATCTCCCGCGCGGGTCGTCACAACCTGCCTGCCCAGGCGGTCGAGCAGTTTGGCCCCCACCATATTTTCCAGCGTGGCCACGCGCTCACTGACGGATGCCTGGGCCAGGAAAACCGCATCCGCTGCTTTGGAGAAACTGCCGAGTTCGACCACCTTGCAGAAGATTTCAAGTTGACGCAGGTCGAAATCAATGGGTGAGATGTGTTTCGGAATCGATCTTTTCATTGAATGCCGCCCGTGTTTTTCAGGTGTCGGGCTCTTGCCGGTCATAGATACGCAAACCAGAATCTCTTAATGCCGTCGAAATTCGCCATCACGGATTTCCGGCCGGAGACGATGTCTCCATGCCCGCATAGGACGTAGTCCGCTTCAAGCCGGGAAATCCGGTTGATGCTCTGTTTCAGTTTTTCACCATCCCCTCCGGGCAGATCGGTTCTCCCCACCCCCTGGTTGAAGACCACATCCCCTGAAAACAGAACCTTTGTCTCCGCCCAGTACACGCAGATGGACCCGGGCGAATGTCCGGGCGTGTGGATGACCTGGAGCGACACATCTCCCGCCCTAAGGTCTCCTTCCTGAAGCAGGATATCCGGTTCAAAGTCTGCGACCCCGAACGCGCCCGCGAGTTCAGGTGGCAGTTCACGGATAAATTCCATTTCAACGGCGGGAATGGCGATTAAGGTGGATGTGCCGGCAAATGCCCGGATCGCCTCCATGTGATCCGGATGTGCGTGCGTGACAATAACCAGATCCATGTCCTCCGGGGCAAGGGAAAGTCTGGAAAGACCGGTTCGGATGTGGTCGAAAAGCATGTAATGACCCGGGTCCACGAGGATTTTTTTCTCCCGGTTGATGAGAAAGGTATTGCAGTTGTTTACCTGCGGGTTGGCCCACAGGAAGGCATGAAGACCGTTGAATATTTCCATTCTGTCCCTCGATATTGTATCATGTCCGCAAACGGAAAATTCTTATCAAATGTCCCGGAGACTCAACAGCGGTTGCTGAGAAATTACCGGACCCGGGACGGACATGTCAAGGCCAATCCGGCCGTTGCTTGGGGTTGCGGTATTCCGGAACCGCCATCTGCCGAAGGGATACTTATAAGGGATACTTATGATGGACACGAAGACGGAAGTGCTGCCCGCAGCCGGTTGTCCCGGCCAGACCCGGTTGCCGACACCCGCGGAAAAGCAATGCCTGGATGCCATGAGGGCCATTAAGAATCGCGTCCGGGAAATCAAAAAGCATATGGGTGGGCGGGGAACCATGGATACAACCCGGGGCGCAGACGGGTTTTCCGATTGGGAAGAAGAACTGGCCGAACTGAAGAGAAGCTGGGATGACTGGGAAAGACGCTGGCGGGAGGCCGTCCGGGAGCGGATGGTCGCTCTGGGTCACGAGGATCCCTGAACTTCCGGATCAGGTCGAAGGTCTCCTGCTGATACCTAAAACCTGCATAAACTATTTTCAAAAAGGAAATTATGCTTTTAATAT